>JBNJHJ010000148.1:0-4604 GCA_051748365.1 Campylobacterota bacterium | reverse complement strand
CTAGGGTCTTCAAAATCCCAGTTAAGACGCATTGTCATTCCCGGAAACAGAGGACATTTTTGTGCTTTGGCTTGATCGCATACAGTGATGACATAGTTATAGCGACGACCCTCTTTGAAAAAATCAAAGATATTATTAGTCTTTTTACCCGCTATATCGATCCCTTCTTCTTGTAAAACTGCTATTGCTAGGGGATTGATCCCTTTATCATTCTCAAACCCCGCACTCTCTACGACAAATTCTTCCCCGCCGTATTTACGCAGTAACTCCTGGGCAACCTGACTTCTTGCACTGTTGTGGATACACACGAATAAAACTTTTTTCAAAATAGCGCCTTTTTAAGCTCTATTATAAAACAGATCGGTTGCAAACAAGTTACAACAGCTCCCCATACCTTGGGAGCTGATTTTATGATATTTCAGTGGTGACTTCACCCTCTACATAATCAAAAGCCACTTTGCTGCCCTCTTGGATCTTGCCCTCAAGTATCAAGTTGGCTAACGCATCCTCTACGATCTCATAGAGTGCTCTTTTAAGCGGTCTTGCTCCATACACGGGGTCAAATCCCGCTTCGGCGATATAGCTTTTCATCGAAGGCGTTAAACTCACCTCTATCTCTTTGGCTGCTAATTTTTTCTCTATAGAGCTAAACATAATATCAACGATATTTGTGATATTGTCAAGGTTGAGTTGATCAAAGATCACCGTATCATCAAGACGGTTTAAAAACTCAGGTTTAAAATATCCTCGAAGCTCCTCTTTGACAGCCTTTTGACGCTGCTCACCGCTTAGTGATACGATCTTATCGCTTGCGATATTTGAGGTGAGAATAATGATCGTATTTCTAAAATCGATCGTCACCCCTTTATTGTCAGTCAAGCGTCCGTCATCAAGTACTTGCAACAGCATATTAAACACATCAGGATGGGCTTTTTCTATCTCATCAAATAGCACTACACTATAGGGCTTTCTTCGCACTGCTTCGGTGAGCTGTCCTCCCTCTTCATATCCTACATACCCCGGAGGCGCACCTACTAGGCGGCTTGCGGCGTGTTTTTCCATATATTCGCTCATATCAAGGCGGATGAGTGATTTTTCACTATCAAACAAAAACCGCGCAAGTGTTTTTGCTGTCTCGGTTTTCCCCACACCCGTAGGTCCTAGAAACAAAAAGCTTCCGATAGGTCTATTTTCATCACTTAATCCCGCTTTGTTTCGCTTGATCGCGCGTCCTACGGCTTTGATCGCTTCTTCTTGTCCTACGACATCTTTATGCAACTCATTTTCTACATTTAAAATCTTTTCTTTTTCGCTTTGCAGCATCTTTGTTACCGCAATCCCCGTCCAGCGGCTGACGATACTAGCAATCATCTCATCATCAACGCTATTTTTCAGTAGCGTTCCCACCTCTTGCATATTGTGCCACTTATCTTGCAACTGCTTTAGCTGTTCATTGAGCTGCGGGATCTTGCCGTACTCAATCTCTGCAGCTTTGTTAAACTCTGCATCTCGTTTGTGGCGTTCTATCTGCGTTTTGAGCGATTCTACCTCGTTTTTGATCTTGGCAATATCGGCAAAGACGGTTTTTTCGGTTTCAAACCGACTCTCAAGCCCGATCTTTTCTTCGCTTTTATCGGCTAACTCTTTTTCAATCTCTGCGATTCTGCTTTTGTTTTTTTCACCTTTTTCCATAGACAGCGCTTCTTTTTCAACATGCAGGTTTGAAATCTCTCGCTTTATCTTTGAAAGCTGCTTTGGTTCACTCTCGATCTGCATCTTTAGCTCCGCTGCTGCTTCATCGATCAGATCGATCGCTTTATCGGGCAAAAATCGATCGGTGATATATCGTTCACTGAGTTTTGCTGCAGCTACTAAAGCGCTGTCATTGATGGTGACATTGTGGTGGGCTTCTAATCTATCTTTGATCCCTCTTAGAATTTGCAAACTCTCATTCACGCTTGGCTCACCCACATGCACGGGTTGAAACCGTCTTTGCAGTGCGGTGTCTTTTTCAAAATACTTTCTATACTCTTTGAGCGTCGTTGCACCTATTGTGTGCAACTCCCCACGCGCAAGTGCCGGCTTTAGGATGTTTGCAGCATCCATACTTCCCTCACTCGCTCCTGCACCTACGATAGTGTGGATCTCATCGATAAACAAGATCACGCTACCGTCTTTTTTGACTTCATCAACAACAGCTTTGAGTCTATCTTCAAACTCCCCTCTATACTTTGCCCCGGCTATGAGTCTACTCAGATCAAGTGCCATCACTTTCATATTTGCTAGCGAATTGGGCACCTCTTTGTCCACGATTCTTTGGGCTAACCCCTCTACGATCGCCGTTTTACCCGTACCGGGTTCTCCTAGCAAGATGGGATTGTTTTTTGTTTTTCGAATCAGTATTTGCATCATCCGCTCAATCTGTTCATCACGCCCAATCACCGGATCAAGCTCTCCGTCAATCGCTTTTTGATTGAGATTTATTGCATACTTTTCCAAACTCTCTAGCGCTTCATCGCTACTGGCACTATCGATGGTTTTGCCGCCTCGTATCGCTTCAAGGGTCTTTTTAAACTCACTCATATCCAGGTATTTACCAAGAGTTTGTTTCATAAAATCTTCATTTGTGTTTGCTAGTAAATAGGTATCGGCAGCTAAAAATTTATCACCTAACTTTGCCATCAACCCTTCGGCATTTTGCAAACTTTTTAGCGTATTTTGAGAAATTTTGATATTTTCTTTGCTGATGCCGCTTGAACTCACACCGTTTTTAGCCACACTTTGTAGTTCAAGCTCAATACCCTTTTTATCGCTTCCAAGTTTATTGAGCGCTTGGTTGAGTATGGAGTTAGTGTTTGTTATCATCGCCCACAGCAAGTGGTGGGGCTGGACTTCGGGGTTTTGGTTGTGCAGTGCCAAAGACACCGAACTCTCTAGCGTTTGCGTCATCTGATTGGTTAATTTTTCTAAAATATTACTCATAAAATATCCTTTGTTTTTCTAATGTTTAGCACTTATAATCTTTAATTGCTAAATTATTATACAAAGTTTAGTGACTCTTTGTCAAGTATCTTTAATCGCTACTAAAAGTAATCTCTGTACAAAGCCCCTCATTGCAGTTGTACGCACGCATCGATGCATCCATATGCTGTTCTATAATAGTTTTGCTCATATGCAGCCCGATTCCTGTTCCCTTGCCGTTTTCTTTGGTGGTGAAGTAGGGTTCAAAGATCCGACTTAAAATCTTTTCATCTACGCCACCGCCGCTATCTTCGATAGATATCTTTTTCTCATCGTTTTGCAATGTAATGCTTATCGTTCCTGCTGTTTTGTTTTTTATAATTGCATCTTTTGAATTGCTCAAAATGTTTAAAATGACCTGCTTAAACTCACTTTTGTACCCCATAACACTAAAGTCATCGCCTTTGGTAGTGATTGTTATATTGTGGTTTGCTAGTTGTGCGTGCATCAAGTGTTCTACTTCATTAATCACCTCTTCTACACTAAAAACAACAGAGATTTTGTCGGTTTTGAAAAAGTTTCTAAAATCATCAATAGTTTTACTCATAAAATTGATCGTACTGTTTTGTTTTTGGATAAAGTTGTCGATAAACTCTGTATCGATCAAACCATCGGCATAATCATCATCTAGGTTTTGGATGTTGATTGAAAGTGCATTTAGCGGTTGCCGCCACTGATGCGCAATCGCTCCTATCATCTCCCCCATAGCCGCTAGCTTGCTCTGTTCTTGCAGTAATCTATCTTTACTTGTTATCTGCTCTACCTGTTTTTTGACCTCTTTTCTCAAATCCTTGTTGAGCTTTTCTAACTCTCTTTCTTGCTCTTTTCGTTTTGTGATATCAATATGTGTTCCCACTACCGTCAGCGGCATCTCATTACTGTCTGCAACTATGGTCTTGCCTCGACTTTCTATCCAAACCCACTGTTGTTGCTTGTTGCGCAACCGAAATGCAACAACATAGGTTGTTTGATTTTGCATCGCTTTTTCGATGATAGGTATGACATTCTCTTGATCTTTTGGATGCATGATGGAAGTAAGCTCTACGATATTGACTTCAAAAGCATCAGGCTCATAGCCAAGCATTTTATAGCAGTTTGGATCCCATCTGATGCTATCGTTTTGCAAATCCCACTCCCAAAGTCCAATCTTCGTAGCATCTAAGATAAGCTCTAAGCGCTCTTTTGCTTTTTGGATGTAGAGATCTTTTTCTATTTCGTGGGTTATATCCACAAGCGATATTACAATTTCATTATTTTGGGAGAGTTTTTTTGCATGGAGTCTAAAGCTGTAGTTTTTGTTATCTTTTTTAATCATCGCAAGACTGATTGTATCTTTATTGTGCAAGAGATACCGTGTCCAGTTCATATTATCAACTATTGGTGTGATATAGCCTTCCTGCGATTCAAAGAGTTCACTGATACAGCTATAATGACGTGTAAACTCATCCAAAGACTCAAACCCCATAAAGAGTAAAAATGCTTTATTTACCTCAACAATCCGTGTACCGTCTGTGACAATCACGATATCTGTTTGTGCATTTAAAATAGCGTCTGAACGCCGATGCAGTTGTAAAAGTTTTTGT
>JBNJHJ010000147.1:0-4648 GCA_051748365.1 Campylobacterota bacterium | reverse complement strand
TATGGCTTCTTGCAAAAAAGATGTTTCGGTAAATGCTGACGTGATCACGATGGGGATCTCTTCATCTTCTTGGCGTATCTTGCTTATCATCCCCAGGCCGTCAAGCTTTGGCATCTTTATATCGGTAACGATAATATCGGGGCTATGCTCTTTATAAGCTTGCAGCCCCTCTTGGCCGTCACTTGCCACAGTGAGTGTTTTACATTTTCTTTGAAACATATCAGATAACGGCTTTTGAATATCTTTATCATCTTCTACATACAGCAGGTGCATCTGCTTGAGTGTTTCATTTGCTTGTATCATTTTTTCTTTTCCTTTTGCCGGCCTAAACGACTAATCTCCCCCCGGGGCGGTTCTTTTTTAGGCTTACTAAAGTAAAACCCTTGATAATAATCTATTCCCAGTTCTTTTGCTTTTTCATACACGGCTTCATTGTGTACAAACTCAGCAACCGTTTGTGCGCCGATCTTTTTTGCAAAGTCTACAATTGAATTGGCAATTAAATATGATTGATCATCTCTATCTATATGTTTTATAATAGAGCCGTCTATTTTTATAATATCAGGCTGTATCTCTATGATATACGCAAAGTTTGAGTAACCGCTGCCAAAGTCATCTATAGCTATTTTTACACCCTTTTGTCGTATTTTTGTTATAAATTCTTTCACTAAAGTAAAGTCATCGATACTTTCACTTTCTAAGATTTCTACTATGAGCTTATTTTCAACACCGTATTGCTCAATCTTTTCTATCAAAAAGCTTACGGTCTCGCTGTCTACAATATCCTCAAACGACAGATTGATAGAAAACACGGCATCTATTTGTTGAAATTTTTTAAAAGCTTTTTCTACCACTATTTTTGTAAGCTGATTGTAGTATTTTATTTTTTTTGAGGTATCTAAAAAGAAAAAAGGTGACACTGTTTCACCTTCACGCTCAATTCGCATCAAAGTTTCATATTTTGGCTTATTTTCTTTGCTTACTATCGGTTGGAAATACGGAACGATTTGATCGTTTTTGATCGCTTGTGCTATCATATTTGCTGTTTGTATATGATTTGATGAGTTTTCTTGCAAAACCTTGTCATGGTTGTACCTGTAAAAAGCAAGCCTTTTTTCAGTTGCATAACGCAATGCCAGCTGTGCTTTGGTAAGCAGATTTGAAGTGTGTGAAGCCATGCCTATATTTAAGGTCAACAGTGCCTTAAACGGCTTGTTATTGATATCTATCGTAACGCCTTTTGAAGCAATCTTTGATAGTATCATCTTTGCCGTACCGATGCAGTACTCTTCATGATGATTTATCACATTTAAAAACACAAACTCATCTGCACCGATATGGTAAATATTGCATTTTCTTTCCAAAGCTATTTCAAGCAGTGTTTTGCCAAATTCTACTAAGATCTCATCGCCTTTGTCATGGCCGTATACAGCGTTTATATCTTTAAAATCTTTGATGTTGACAATGACTATACCTATGGGATCAAGACTTTCGATATCTTCAACAAGTTTTTTTCTGTTTGGCAATTTAGTGAGGTTGTCATAATAAAGTCTTTGGTACAAAGACAGGGTCTGATGCTGCACTTTTTCTTCTAAAGTATCATTTAACTCTTCAAGCTCTTTTGTTTTTTGTGCAAGTTTGTTTTTATTATCAATAAAAGTAGATACTTTTAACAGTACTTCTTTGAGGTTAGCAGGATCAATTGGCTTTCTGACAAAAAAGTTTACCCCCAAATTGATCAGTTCTGCCATCTGCTCTACATTATCATTGGCAGATATGATGATAACTACCTGGTCCTTATTGCGTTTTAAAATCTCTTTGGTTAGTGCAAGTCCATCCATCACAGGCATTGTAAGGTCAGTAATAACGATATCGTAGTATCTTCCATGCACATCATAGTAGTCACTGTACTTATCCAATCCATCTTTGCCATCCACCGCCTTGTCAGTCCTGTAAAAGATTGAATCAAAAAGCTTTGCTATGCTATCAAGAGTGTCTAAATCATCTTCTACATAAAGAATGTTGAGATTTTTCGCGCTTTCTTTGATCTGCGTTAATGTTGCTTTCATGTCGTTTCCTTTGGCACCGTGATAGCCGCTTTTGCCCCGTCATTATAGTTGAATATATCTATAGTTCCGTGCAGATGCTGCTGTATAATAACTTTGGACATATACAAGCCTATCCCTGTTCCCTGATCTTGAAATTTTGTTGTAAAATACGGCTCAAAAAGTTTTGGCAAAATATCTTTTTTGATACCGCCGCCGTTGTCGCTGACTTCTATATACAGATTTTTTTCATCCTCATACGTTTTTATCTCTATTTTCTTATTTTTTATAGTATGGGCAACCAAAGCGTCTTTTGCATTTGTGATCAAATTCAGCACCACCTGCTGCAGTTCATTTTTATAGCTTTTTATTTGCGTTTTTGCGCTATGGACAACGAAGACTTCTATATTGTTATTTTTCATCGCGGCATCTGTTATCTCTAAAGTCTCTTCTATGGCATCCCTTGGAAAAAACAGCTCTTTGGACCTATTTGGCGAAAAGAAATTTTTAAAATCATCAATAGTTGCGGACATTTTTTGAATAAGCGTATTTGCTTTGTCTTCAAACTCTTCCATAAAAGCACGGTCTAAGGTGTTATTCTCATACTCTTGAACTAAGGTCATATTTAAAATACTTAAGTTATTGATAGGCTGTCTCCACTGGTGGGCGATATTTCCTATCATCTCCCCCATTGCGGCCAACTTTGCATGATGCATCAGTATCTCATCTTTTTCCTTGCTTTTATCAAGCTCTTCTTTTATCTTTTGCTCTAATGTATTTTTGTGCTCCTCATGCATCAAAACCGACAGGTAAGCGTTTGCTATCGCATGTAGTACAAACTTGTCCACAGATGTCCATTTTCTTTCTTTTGCGCAAGCATCCAATCCGATAAACCCCCATAGCTTTTTGTTGTAAAATATGGGTATGACCAAAATTGACTTAATATGCCGCGGTTGCAGTATTTTCTTTTCTGATTCAGGAAAGTTTTTTATATCTCCTTGAATGTTTTTGTTACTGTTAAATCGATCTAGCCACCTGTGAAGCCCAAGCTTTTCATAACAGGCATTTTCAAGATAGGGATTGTCTTTTTGGCAGGTGGCATTGTCTGTTGTAACTTCAAAGATTTGCGATGTCACTGTTTTGTCGCCGAGCGTATCGTTTTTAAATATATACAACCGGTCTGCTTCAAGTTTTTTCAGCAGAGTATAAAATATTTTTTCCTGATCTTTTAAAGAGTGAAGTTTGACGATATTGGTCTGAAGCGCGTTTGTCATGGCAAATACACTATTGTCAAAATGCAGTTTTGCATTTTTTGAGTGCAGCTTTTCTTTGATCTTTATCATCAGTGCATACATAGCTATTATGAAAGGTATCAGCAAAAATACAAGGATCAAAATATTTGTAAAAACCTTCTTCTCAATCTCATCTTGCAGTTGCATTTTTTTTGCCGTGAACTTTTTTTGCATATCACCGTCATAAACGCCCGTCGCAATGATCCAGTCAAAACCCTTGTAGTACTTAAAATATGAAGTTTTTTTGACCGCCTCCTCGCTGCCTGGCTTATTGTAAAGATCATTTACAAAAAAGTTACCGGATTCTTTGATCTGTTTTACAATCTTTTTTTGAAACTCTTTTGGCTTCAGGTGCACTTGCCCGGGTTTACCAAGCAGTTTCGCAAGGCTCTGACTCCCACCTTGCATAACCTCGCCATACACAGATATATAATTACCTTTGTCTTGGAAACTGTTTATAAAATCCAGTGTTTCTTTTTTTTGTCGTTGTATGTCATTGGGGTATTTTTTTTTCATATGCTCTATGAAAGTGATGATATAATTGACTCGTTTTTTCGCACTCTCTTTTTTTAACTCAATAATCATAGTACTGCTTCGTAACTGCTCTGTAACCGCAGAGTGCATGTTGTATTGCAGATACAACGCGCTTATGCCAATACCGGCAACCATAACTATAAAAGGTATTGAAACCACCAAATTTACTAATTTTTTTGATCTCATATTCTTTCCTAAAACAGTATCGTAAAACATGCGCCGTCTTTGGTGTTTTCAACAGATATATTTCCATCATATTTGTCTATAATGATTTGGACCATATACAACCCTATGCCTGTACCCCCGCTTTGGCTTTTGGTCGTGACATGGGGTTCAAACATCTTCGCTATTATCTCTTGAGGAATCCCCCCTGCGTTATCCTCATACTCAATAGCTACTTTGCCGTTATCTTCTTCTACGGTAATCGATATATTTTTGTTATCATTTTTTTTGCTGTTAAACGCGTCTTTTGAATTACTGATCAAGCTTATAAACAGATGCTTTATCTCACTTTCATTGGCTTTGATTCTAATGTTTTGAGGGCATTTTACATCTAAATTGATCTGATGTTTTATCAAGTCATCTTTTAACAAAAGTTTGACTGAATCAAACAGATCTGAAAGCTTAGTAGTGTGTATGTTTGTATTTGGGCGCAAGAATTTTCTAAACCCGTCAATTATTTCAATCAAATGATTTATCTGTTTTGAGACATCTTGTTTGCAGCTTTTAACCTCTTGCATATCCACACAATCCTCGCCTTCATGAAACTCTTCTAAA
>JBNJHJ010000146.1:0-4780 GCA_051748365.1 Campylobacterota bacterium | reverse complement strand
ATCTACAAAAGTCAAAAACACGAAGACTTTTAACTCTTTAAGAGAAACTATAAAGGAGTAACGTAAAAGCTTTGCTTTTACTCTTTATTCATTTTTTTAGAAAAAACGAACCAAAAAATCGTGAGCTTGTTGAGTTTCTATTTCTTTTTCTCTGAGTAATAAGTTTGGGGACTGCGGAACTCCTCGTTTCACTCGTCAGACAGTCCTCGTCCTTTTTCCAAACTTTTTACTTTCAAAAAAGGAAACTCAAATGCTCACAGCGAAAAAAATACAAATTCCTAAACTATTTTCGTAAACTTTTTAAAAATGATACAATTACGCCAAAAAAGAGGCGTTTTTTGAAATTTTCACTACTTAATAAAAACAATAATGCAAACATTTTATTAGCCGGTATTTTAAGTATCATCGTAGGCGTCGGTGTAGCTCGCTTTGCTTTTACTACATTGCTGCCACCCATGCTTGAGGATTTTTTAAGTGTCAAATACGCGGGGCTTTTTGCTTCAATTAACTATGTAGGCTACTTAAGCGGCGCGGTTTTTAGTATCTTTTTACAAGATATCAATGCCAAAGTAAAATTCTTTCGCATCGGTATCATTTTAAGCATTCTTACAACGCTTATCTTAGCAACAACAACTCATGAGATGCTGTGGTTTGCTTCACGGATATTGGCAGGTTTTGGCAGTGCTATGGTGCTTATTGTCGGCGGGGCTATCGTGATGGTAAAACTTCATATGGACGATAAAACCAAAGCGATGGGGATACACTTTAGCGGTATCGGATTTGCCATAGCCGTAAGTGAACTTTTAGCTCAAGCTACTATGGAGTTTGGAAGTTGGAGCGATGCATGGCTAGTGTTGAGTGTTTTTGCTTTTGTTTGTTCTTTTTACATCCTTTATACGCTTTCTTTTGACAAGGAGTTAAAACAAAGTGCACAAAAACACAGGGTAAATAAAGCGATGTTTACGCCTTATGTGATCCTTTTGATCCTTGCGTATTTTACCGCAGGAGTGAGCTTTGTCGTGCAAGCTACTTTTTTCCCTGATATCATCAACTCTTTAGAGGGGTTAGAGGGCTTTGGAAGCCTTGGCTGGCTGATTGTAGGCATTGCAGGTATCCCTTCAGCGATCATCTGGATGCGGCTTGCGCACAGATACAACAGTGTTGATGTGATTATCATTACTTTTATCTTGCAGATTGTGGGTATTTTGATACCGACTTTAACCACAAACATTTATCTAAACTTGCTTAGCGGGGCGTTGTATGGCAGTACTTTTATAGCCCATGTTGCACTTTTTATGCATTACGGCGGTAAGCTAGCGGGCAAAAACCCTGTGATATTTATGGGAGCAATGACGGCTGCGTATGGAATAGGGCAAGTAAGTGCACCACTGTATAGTGTGTATTTTTATGACAAGTACGGTAGCTACGATATGGCGCTTTACACAACCGCATCTATAGCATTTATCGGGATAGTGTTTTTGCTTTTTGCTAAAAAACTAAACTCTCAAGTTCCCCCTTCTTAGTTGCTTGTATTTATCCGTTTTGAAAACGGTACAGAATAAGCGACGCCGCAACAGCTACATTAAAACTCCGCACTCCCTCAGCCATCTCAATGGTGACAATCTCATCGCACAGCTCAATCACTTCTTGGGCTAGTCCATACCCCTCATTTCCCATCAGTAGCACCCATTTACCGCTTGGGGTGACTTGTGATAGCGGTGTTGCGGTGGGTGTGACCTCTGCACCGAAAATCTTGTATCCTCTATCTTTGAGCGCGTGTATGGTATCTACAATATCTTCATAGATGTTGTAGCGAAGTTTGCTGATATGCCCCATCGAAACGCGCAGTGCGCGCCTGCTATAGGGGTGCGGAGCTTTTGTGGGAAGCAAAAACGAATTTACCCCTAGTGCAGCGCTGCACCTTGCAAGCGAGCCGATATTTTCAGCTGAAGTGATATAATCAAGCATCAAAACCTTATCATCAAGTCCATCAAGTCCGCATTGTGAGGGGCGCTGACCGTGTGCCATCACATGATGGTGGATCTTATGCCCTACAATTGTACTCATAAGCTCTTTACTTGCTACATACAGATTGTCTACTTGTTTGCTTTTGATAAGCTCTTTGTATCTATCGTAATACTCCTGCGTTGCTAGAATACTTCGCAGTGTAATATCTGTTTGCAACAAAATATTCACCACTTTAGGACTATCGGCAACAAAGCCGTTATCAACGGTAAAATGATTATCGCGCAGTAATTTATAGACTTCAAGATTGGGAGTGTTCAGTTGTGTTACGGGTGTTAATTTCATATGTAATTATAGCTAAAAGTTACTGATGCGCTACAACCCTGTCTCGGCCGCTTTGTTTTGCTTTGTACATCGCGTTATCGGTTTGCTTAAACAGTTTCATCGCATCAAGGTTTTCATTGATCTGCGATACCCCAAAGCTTGCTGTGATACTGAGGTAGTTAAAATCATGTTCACGGATAGTTTTTTTGAGTTTATTTGCAATAGAAAGAGCAGTGATAAGCGGCTTTTTGACTAAAATAATAAACTCTTCTCCACCCCATCGGTAGAGCTTATCCTCGCCGCGGATATTTTCAATCACCAGTTTTGTTAACTCTTTGAGGATAAAATCCCCTACATCATGCCCAAGATTATCATTGATGCCTTTAAAATGATCGATATCAAAGATAATCATTGAAAATACCCGTTGATTGCGTTTAAATTCATCTACCAACTCTTTGACGTCAAGATTGTATTTTTCTCTATTGTACACACCTGTCAAGCTATCTTGATATACTTTTGTACGTAGGGTTTTTTCACTTTCGATATCTTTGGTTACATCATAACTTACCGCAAGATAAAACTTTGGATTGCCAAACTCATCTTTTATCACCGTGATCTTTTTCTTGTCGTAAAAGAGTGTATTATCTTTTTTCTTGCTGATAAACAGTCCTTCAAACTTTCCCGTTTGTATCAACTGGTGCCACATATTTTCATAAAACTTTTTAGATTGCTTGCCTGATTTGAGCATTCTTGTGTGGTTATGAAGCAGTTGCTCCTCTTTATATCCGGTGTTTCTACAAAAAGAATCATTGACATACACGATATTGCCCTCTAAATCAGTAACTAGTATCATCCCCGGAGCATGTTCTACAATGGCTTTAAGAAGCAGTTTTTCATCGGTAGAGGTGTCGTATTTGGTTAAAATCTTTTGCATCGCCATAAAGGCGATCGTTTGATTATTTTTGTCTTTTAAGGAGGTGACACTCCATTGCAAAATATATTCACTACCGTCTTTACGGTAATTGATCGTTTGTCCGACAAAAGGTTTATCCTCATGCAGCGCTTTTTTTAAACGCGCAAGCGTTTTTTTATCGCTTTTTGGACCTTGAAGCATCTTGGGATTTTGTCCTAAAACTTCCTCTTTGTTGTAGCCTGTTGCTTTGCAAAAGGCATCGTTGACATAGAGTATCTTGACACCCGCTTGCAGGTTGGCATCGGTAACTACGATTGGATCGATATGAAAATCGAATCCATTAAATAATGATTCTAAGTTTAAATCTTGTAACTGTTGTATACCCATACCACCTCTTTAATATGTTATAAATCGATATTGAGCGAGCGTACGACTTCACTTGAAGGCTTTGCAAAATAATATCCTTGCATTAAATCGACATGTTCTTTTAAAAATTGAACTTCACCTTTTGTTTCTACCCCTTCGGCTAGCTTTGTTATACCGTTTTTATCACAGATATCTTTAATCGCAAAAAATATCGATTGTTTCATGCTATCTTGCTCTATATCTTGAATCAGTGCTCTATCTATCTTAACAATATCGGGCTTTAATTCTACTAAAGTAGAAAGATTAGAGTATCCTGCACCGACATCGTCTAATGCTACTTTAAAGCCGTTTTTCTTGTAAAAATCAAGAATTGACTTAAGATGAGACAGATCATCGACTTTTTCCGTTTCTACTACTTCAAAAACGATCTTTGAAAAATCAAGTTCTAACTGCTTTGCCCAGCTGAGGGTGTTTTTGAGACAGTTTTCGGGATTGTAGATCGAGGTGGGAATAAAGTTAATAAATACGTAGCCGCTTACATTTTTCACCGCTGCTGTTTTGAGGCTTATCTCTCTTGCGGCTCTATCAAGACCAAAGAGATAATCACTCTTTTTGGCTTTTGAAAATATGATATTTGGAGGTATGATCTTTCCTGTATCATCAACACCTCTTGAAAGTGCTTCATAGCCGTATATCTGACTTTCACGAACATCTATAATGGGCTGAAAATAGGTCGTTAGGGATTTATTATCAATAATCTTTGCAATCTCTTGTGAGTCAACCATGTTTAGCCAGGTTTGTACACTTTTTGTTTTTGAAAGAATAGAAAAATCTAGTTTTTCGACACTATCGATAAACGCAAGATTGATATTGCTAATCTCAAAATCATTGAGTTTGGCATCGCTTACAAGCTGCTGTAAATCTTTTTCAAACTCTTTTGTTTGTACGATCAAAAGACCGTGCTCCTCATCAAACCCCACACCTGATTGTTTTAAAATTTCTATTAGAGCGGTTTTGAGGTACTCATCGGGAAAAGAAAAAACCATTACCCCTGCACCAAATTCAGTTACGAGTTTTTGTTTACATTTACACTGCATCGTCATACCTTTTTGCTCTCATTGTACACAAACAATTGATAATTTGGTAGGTAGAAAATGGCTATTTGTTGTTTTCGATCATCTCATCCATAAGATCAAAGGTTTTTTTACTCTC
>JBNJHJ010000145.1:0-4801 GCA_051748365.1 Campylobacterota bacterium | reverse complement strand
GCCGGTTATGGCATCGGAGGATTTTTCCTATTATTTAGAAGAGCTCAAAGGAGCATTTATGCTCATCGGTAGCGATGATGGTGATGATACTCCCTGTCACAACGTCAATTATAACTTTAACGATAATCTTATCAAACCCGTAAGTAAAGTCTTGATGCAACTTACAAATTATAAAGGGAGCTTTTAAGCCCCAAAACGGTAAATTTTTTTGCGCTCTTTTGAAGAAGGAATCAGTAGCTGTTTGCGGTATTTTGTAATGGTGCGCCGCACCATTTGCAGTGCAAAACGCTCTAAAATTTTATCAGCAATCTCCCCATCAGTCAGGGGTGTTTGGCGGTTTTCATTTTCTATTAACTGCTTGATAAAGTTTTTTACTTCACTGGAACTGAGCTCATTTTTGAGTGCATTGGTAAAAAAGCTTTTAAGCGACAAGGTGCCTCTTTGGCACTGTATATATTTATTAGATACCGCTCTTGAGATGGTTGATTCTTCAAATCCCAGTTCACTTGCAACCTCTGCCATCGTCATCGGTACCAATTCCCCACCGACAAAAAAGCGCAACTGTTTTTGAACAATCACTAAAATCAGTTTATACAGGGTTGATTTGCGAAGTTCTAGCAGATTAACCATATCTCTAGCTTCTTTTAACTGCTGCTTTAGCGGCGCACTTTTAGCAATATCAGTGTTTTTTATCTCTAGATCGGGGTACTCTTTGTGATTGATCTTGACCTTAATATCGTCCCCTACCTCTACAAAAAAATCGGGAATGATGCAGGGATCTTGGGCGAGATAATCGATTGCAGGAGGGTTTTTGAATTTTTTGATAACACTGCTTGCATCATTGAAACGGTGATGGGTATAGTATCTATCGATCTTTGTCAGATCACTAATCATCTGTGTGCATAAACTATACAGCGCATCATCAACTTTCATATCATCAAGCTGAAACATAAAGCATTCACTCAAATCTTTTGCCCCTACCCCTATGGGCTCTAGCATTTTAAAGCGTTTACGTACACTTTGCACAAACTCTTTGGTGACGCCACACTCTCTAGCGATCTGCTCTTCATTGCCGTCAAAAAACCCCTCTTCATCGATAAACTCAATAATCTTTGTCGCTACTTTTTGTGAGCGGGGCGTGGGAAATGTCGGCGGGTTTATCTGTTGTAGTAACTGTTCATAAAGAGAGGTTTGAATATAGGCGTTGTTTTCTATAAATCCGCTTCTACTGCCCCCGTCACTGCTGTGTACGTAATCATACGTACGGCATTTGATAAAGGGGTTTTCACTCTCGGCACTTTTGCAAACTTCACCCAGTTCACTTACCGAAGTTTGCAATAAAGGTAACCAAAGCCGTAGTGACAATTGAAAGGTTTGTTTTTGTTTTGTTGCTAGATTAAGTGTTGTCATGAGTAAATTTTACCCAAACAAAAAAGAGTTTGGGTAAAAATATTGTATATTATATATACTGTAGATATGGTTAGTATTTAATTCTTATGACCCCGTTGGGTTTTGATATCTGCATTTGACATGCTAATCTTGAGTTTGGTGTACAGGTTCCTGAGCACACCTCTTTGAGTACCTTTATCTCTTTGTCTGTTTTTGGGGTTAAAAACTCCATTCCCTGCTCGATCTCTACTACGCATGTCCCGCACTCTCCGTCACGGCATCCAAAAGGAAGCGCACTTCCACTTGCTTCTACTACATCTTGAATCGTACTTCCGGGCTTTACGTTGATAGCTAGAAAGTCGTTTTTAATCTCTACTCGTGTTGTCATTTTTGTCTCCTATTATGGTATGTTTTCTTGAGTTGGAGCAAAGCTCAAACTCAATTCATTGCACTGTTGGGTTCCCCTAAAAGTCAAAGACTTTTTAGGGTAAACTTTAGCTTCGCCCTTGGCTCAGCTTCGCTTCAAGGCAGCAAAGCTACCTTTTCGCTTCGTATTATTTAATTTCTTCTTTGTAACGGGCAAAGCCCTTTACAAATTCATCTAACTCAAAGCTTCGCACTTTGCTCAGCTACATTCCGAAGCAGCAAAGCTACCTTTTTGCTTTGTATTCTTTAGATCCTGAATCAAGTTGGGGATGACGCGACGTCAGTACACCTGCGGCTCGTGACCAGGAATCAAGTTGGGGATGACGCGACGTCAGTACACCTGCTGCCCGTGGCCACGAATCAAGTTGGGGATGACGTTGGGTTTAATCTCCTTACTTATAAGGCTTTATCAACACATCACCCTTTATCAGCATCATAGGCGCAATTCTTACTTTGGGGCTTATTGTATATTGCTGGCAGTGCTGGGCATCTTGGCTGCTGATTGCACCTAACTCTACGAGTTTATCAAGCTCCTCATCCTCCATATAGCTTGTCGGCTCTTCATCGCTTATATGTTCTACGCGTATCAAACACTTTGCAAAATCCCCCTCTTCGCAACTGCTAATAGGGATATTCCTCTCTTTGGCTACTCTAATAAGCGGCTCTCCGATCTTTGCATCATATATTCCGTCCGTGACTTCGTCAAAATGCATAAATATGACTTTTGCCATCTACTCTCCTTTTTTTAAGATTGCTTCATTCTTTGGTGGTGGGCTTTGAGTGCTTCAATCTCTTCTTGCACCTCATCACGAGGCTCTTCCATCGCTTGCAGTTCACTCTCTCTACACCCAACCACTTCTACATCCATCTCACTTCCTAAAAAGTGCACTTCATAGACTCGAACTACTTGTAAAAACTCTCCGATCTTTTTGATATACCCCACCGAGCCTTTGGGCATCATCAACGCTCCAATAGGTGCGTGGGGGTAGGTACCGTCGTTTTTTACATCTTCAAGTAGTTTCACCTTTTGACCTAAGCAAAACTTTGCTTTTTCTTCATCGTTTTGCGACCTTTGTGCCGTGACGCTGTCTCTTAGCACCACCTCATCTTTAGCATCCACATCCGCCTCCTTGTGAAGGTGCGCAGCTAGCACATCCTCGGGCTTTAAGATGGGTTTGCCAAATATGAGCGGCACTTGGGTTATGACCGCTTTTAAACGCTCCATACACTTTTAGTAGCGAATAGTTCAAAAACTGCATCAAATACTTTTCATCATCAGCGTACTTTTTAAAAGCATCTTGAATAAGCGTGCCGTACTCTTTGAGTATATGCAACCGTTTGACTGCAACCACCCTTTTGTCATATTCAATGCCAAAAAATTCAAAATAATCTTCACAATCTTGCAATTGATAAAACTGTTCTATATCTTTCATAATCTACACCTCACTTTCTAATTGCTTACACCAACTCTCTATTCTTTGAGGGGTTTTGTCTTCTTCATTCATATTGTCAATGCACAATCCGCACAGTTTGTCACCGATTTGTGCAAGTGATGACTCATAGCTGTAGCCCGATTTGGATACGGCGCCTATAGGCGTGGCGTGGAGTTTGACAAAGGCGCTATAAAGCTTTCCTAGCGCACTACAAAAGTGTTCACCGTGCTTGTCGCTATCTCCTGCCCCAAAAAACGCCACCTTTTTACCACTAAAATCAGGAGCTTGTTCTTCAAGTTCTAAAAGCGGGTCTACCCACTCAAAGTGCGGATCGCCCTGTCCCCATGTGGAGCTGCCGATAAAAAGCACGTCATAATCCTCAAACTGTTCAATATCATCAAAATCTTCCTCCATAAAGATGCAATCTTCATCTGCAACATCAAATGTTTGCGTTAATGCTTGCGCAATTTGGGTCGTATTACCGCCTGCACTTGCATAAAAAATTCCTATTTTTGCCACTGTCTATCCTTTATACTTGTTATAAATTTCTAACGCTTTTTGCAACTTTTTGCCGCCGTCATCTTTCAGTGCATCAAGCTTGCGGAAGTGAAAACGGTGCGCATCCTTGAACGATTTGTCAACGATGACGATCTTATCGGCTATTACCACGACGCGCCCAAAACCCTCATGGCTCATCTCCATGACTACCGTACACATCACACCCGTTTGCTGCTCAAAAGCTATAGCTATGGCTTGATAGATAAGCCGAATCGCTTTGGTCTGCTCGGGCTTTACATCTGCAATCATAGGAATCTTTTGTAACTCCTCTTTGCTTTTGACATAATTTTTTATCAAAAGATCATCATCGACTATTTTGCTCCATACGCCGTAGCTATCTTGTGCACGAAGTTGCGCAACAAGGGCTTTGGCAAAAATCTCTCTATGTTCCACAAGCAGCCTCCTCTTTTTCTACTATCTTTTTGATAAAAGGGGGCGGATTGGTGTTGAGCATCGTTACGAGTTTTTGTAACTCCGTATCGATAGAGACAACCTCTTTATATTTAATAGGAAAGATTTTAGCATTGATAATCTTTGCCGCTGCGGTTGGTCCGATGTCGGTAAAGTAGACAATATCAACTCCCCGTAAACTCCCTACCGTCTCATCGGTATCTTTATGTTCAAGTTTGATCACTTTGTTTAAACTCCACGACTCTTTAGAGATATCATAGACCGCAAACTGTTTTGTAGAACCAAAATGCGCATCGATATCTTCTAGATTACCGGTGGCAAAGGCAACTTTGAGGATACTTTCTATATTTTGTTTTGATGTTACAGATATGCAACTACTCATGATCTATCCTTTTTGAAAATAGTTACAAAAGAGTTTACATAAAGCGTTCCCTTGCAGGGTTTTTTTGCTACTTTTATGCTATCTGCGCACTGTATACTACGCAAAAAATTAAAGGTGGGGCAATGAGCATAAAAAATAAAATGATCTTTCTTGTACTGGTGCCGATGATAGCTGTTGGAGGGTTTTTGCTCTATATGAGTTA
>JBNJHJ010000144.1:0-4814 GCA_051748365.1 Campylobacterota bacterium | reverse complement strand
TGCAAAGAGGGGTGCCGTATGTACAGATCAATAGATTAGTATGTGATAAGCTAGGCATCAAAGACGGTGATACGGTGCGAGTATACAACGCAATCGGTGAATTTTACGCGATGGCAAAACCCTCCTCATCAGCCCCTGCTGACGGTATCGTGATGGAGCATGGTTGGGAGCCTTATATGTACAAGTTCAAAAAAGGACACAACGAAGTGGTACCGACGGGATTAAACCTGCTTGAATTAGCTGATGGCTACGGTCACTTGAAGTTCGGCGGTTATTGGGACGGTAACCAGTATGCATATGATGCAGCGGTCAATATAGAAAAAGCGGATGTATAGGAGTAAAATATGGCAAAACGACAATTAGCAATGGTAATGGATCTTAACAAGTGTATCGGCTGTCAAACCTGTACAGTGGCTTGTAAGACCCAATGGACAAATAGAAACGGCCGAGAGTATATGTATTGGAACAATGTTGAAACATATCCGGGCAAAGGGTATCCAAAAGACTGGAGAGAAGCCGGCGGTGGATTTAACGATGCGGGTGATCTGCAATTTGGTAAGGTGCCGACGCTTGAGAGCGATTACGGGGTGCCTTGGGATTACAATCATGAAGATTTAGCCGCAGGGCAAGAGTTACAACCCAATATCGATCCAAAATGGGGACCAAACTGGGATGAAGATGAAGGTGCGGGAGATTTTCCAAATGATAACTATTTCTTCTATATCCCAAGAATCTGTAACCACTGCGATAATCCCGGGTGCTTGAGTGCGTGTCCAAGAGATGCGATCTTTAAGCGTGATGAAGACGGGGTAGTGCTTGTGGATCTGGATCGGTGCCAAGGGTATCGATACTGTATCGCGGGGTGTCCGTACAAAAAAGTATACTTCAACCCAAAAATCTCAAAAAGTGAAAAGTGTATTCTTTGCTTTCCGCGAATCGAAAAAGGGTTGCCGCCTGCATGTGCACAGCAGTGTGTGGGTAGAATCCGTTTTGTAGGATTTTTGGATGATGAAGAATCACAAGTACATAAACTTGTACATAAGCACAAAGTGGCAATTCCGCTTCGCAAAAACTATGGAACGGGACCCAATGTGTACTATATCCCACCCACAGAACAGCCTCCAAAGTTTGATGCGATGGGCAATGTGATCGAGGGAAGTACAAGAATACCGATGGAGGAGTTAAAATCACTCTTTGGTGATGAGGTAGAAGAGGTTGTTGCAAAAGTAAAAGCCGAAAAAGAGAAAAAAGCCAAAACAGGCAAAAGCGAAGTGATGGATCTTTTAATCGCATACCAACACCAAAATATGTTTAGACTCGATGAGGGATACTATCAAGGTGTTGCAAAAGAAAACGGCAACACACTAGCTCCGATTGATAGCCGCTACAGAAGCGGTAAGCATACAAAAATGAGTTTTAGGGCGGTGAGATAATGAAAAAGTTAACTCTATCAATAACAGCATTGGCAATGGCAGCAACAAGTGCCGTTGCTAGCAGTTATATCAGTGCTTCAAAAGTAGATATGGATGTGACTGCAGTAGGTACGCAATCAGCTATATGGAACAGTGCGCAAAGTCATGATATTGTGCTCTATCCTCAATCAACGATCAGTTTTGTCGATCAAAACGCTAATGAAAAAAACGCAGATAATAAAGCCAAAAATGCGCAGATGAAAGCGATCCATAACGGTGATAGCATCACCTTTTGGCTAAAATGGAGCGATAGCAGTTACAACAGCGACAAAGCCAACGGGCAGATAGATTTTTATGCCGATGGGTTTGCCGTGCAGTTTGCCACCGATTATAGCGATCCCACACAGCTGCCCTATATCGGAATGGGTCAGCCTGATAACCCGGTAGTGGTGCATTTGCAAAAGGCTTTAGGAAACGTGTATGAGCCAAACGGTCACGGCGATGTAGCGATGCAGGTTGATCCTAGAAACACCAACGCTTTTGAAAAAGAGTGGGAGCAGTTTGAAGAGAAGGTCGATGCATTGGCAAACAAAAAGTATCAACGCTCTTTTGTTGCAGGCGGGTTTCGATCAACTACGCAGATAAAAGATGCAAGTGCTTCGTTTGATTCAAATATGCGCTACAGTGACGGTCACTGGTACGCAACGCTTACACGGCCGCTTAATGATGCGTATGTAGAGCTAGAGGGAACATTTCCCGTAGCGTTTGCAGCGTGGGACGGTGAAAAACTCAATCGTGACGGTTTAAAACATATCACGGGATGGACTGCGGTAAAGCTTGAGGATGGATATGAAGATTCGGTGATGCTAAGCGTGCTTAATGAGCAATCAAAAGGCGACGCTGCTGCAGGTAAAGAGGAGTTTGGAACGCTGTGTGCAAGTTGTCACATTACAAGTGATTTTGAACAAGCACCGGCGTATATGGCACCTGTTTTAAATAATGTCGGCGGGTATTCAACATTGACGTATCTCAAAGATTCAATTGTCGATTCTAGCAAAGTGATCGTTCCGGGGTATAATAGAAATCAGCACCCAAATTACAAGTGGTACACACTTGATGAAGAGGGTAATCGAGTAAGTACGATGCCAAATTACGATTGGATGAGTGATGAACAGATCGAAAATATCGCGGCATACTTGCAAACTCTGAAAAAGGAGGTTGAGTAATGAAAAAGGTTTTATTAAGCACTCTACTTGCCAGTGCGGTTGTGTTTGGTATCAGTGGTTGTAGTGATAAATCGGTTCAAGTCACGCAGCCAAGTGCCGCAACGCAAAAAACGGCAGATAAAGAGGTTGCGGTCCAGACGGATGTGTCCAAGTTGCCTGCATATGAAAAAAACGGCTTTTTAGCTTCAAAATGGTGTGTAGAAAACGATTATTTCACCGAGTGTAAGCTAGAAACATATGTATGCGGATACGGTGAATGCTGGAGAGATTGGGAATTTGGCGATGAAAAGACGATGGAGTTAGCACTGTATGTGCAAGCTGAGAGAAAGTACTACAACGTCGTATTAAGTGAAGAGATCGCACTTGAAGAGATCGAAGATTTAGGATTTAGTAGAAATGATGTGACGCTAAAAGGGTATTTTGATGCAGATTCAAATACCATTATAGCTACAGGATTTGACGCACCGCCGCCGCCTGCGGATGAGTTTTATAAAGGGTGTCTATAAATCCTTTTCCCCCTTTGGGGGATTAAATCTAAGAGACTTTCGGGGCTTTTAGATTTAAATTTTACGGGAGCGAGGCTATGATGGATGATAAGGTAAGAAGTTATATCTATGCATTTTTATCACGGGTGTATAGTTATGAAGTTGACGGAGAGATACTTAAAGATATCAAGTCCAATGAAGATGTACTCAAGCTTATCGGGCTTGATAGTTACAACTATCTCAAAAACACGAAAAAATCACACGTATTAGAGGAGTTAAACGTTGACTTTCATTCGCTTTTTAATATGAATAACCACCCCTATGAATCAGCGGTTCTTGATAGCAAGGTAGAGGTGATGACGGGGATGCAAAATCCCGTGATGCAGTTTTATCTCAATCACGGCTATGATATCAATCTAGAGTATTCACCGATCAATATTCCCGATCATATCGCGGTAGAATTTGGATTTATGCAAAAGCTGGTGATGCAGGATAAACCGCAAGTGCAAAAGGAGTTTTTGCATACGCATCTTTTGCAGTGGATACCGCCGTTTATGATGGGAATAAAACCGATGGCGCAAACACCGCTGTACAAAGACTTGTGTGATTTTACCTGTGACTTTTTATTCAATGATTATAATGGATTGGTTAATGGTTGAGTTTGATAGATTTCGCTGTTTGCGAACGGATTATTATCACAACGATTGTCAAATCTGCAAAGAGATAAGCCCTGATGCGGTAGAGTTTGTCAATAAAATACGCATCGATACGACCAAACTACATCCAAGTGTTATCGGCGCGTGCCCCTCACAAGCGTTTAGTCATAGTGAGTATGATGTTACGCAAGGATTGCTTAAGTTTATCAACTCTGATGCAGAAGTTCTAAGCGGTGATAGTAGCTTTGAGTTAGTGGCTTTAAATGTTGAGGATTTTGTCTCTCTTGCGCTGCGAAAAGAGCGTTTGGTAGTACAAAGTGATGATACAGTAGTGCAAGAGCGAGTAATCCAAGCCAATGCTATTTTAAAAGAGTTTGGGTGTGATAGCGTTATTGTATGCCAAGCAACTAATGAAGCAAATCGTCGAGAGTTTTTTTCTAAAGTCTTTACAAAGATCAAACAATCTAAAGAGTTGCAGTTGCATAATGTCTACTCCTATGATTCAAGAGTACCGATTAGCCGCCAACTGTTAAAAAACAGTATCAAGTTGCATATTCCAAATTTAGATAAAACATGCGTACAAAGCAGTCACTACAATGCTAAAAAGATAGATTTTGATGCGTGTGATAACTGTAGTGATTGTGTGCAGTTTTGCCCCACAAATGCGCTTTTTTACAGCCGTGATGAGGTAGAGATATATTTTATGCAAAGTTCATGTATAGGATGCGGGATATGTAATCATATCTGCCACAGTGACGCTATAAGTGATGATGTGCAGATAGATCTCGTGGCATTGGCTTTTGAAAAGGAAAAAAAGCTTGTTGCACATAATCTAGTAGCATGCCAAAAGTGCAAAACACCCTTTTCACAAAAAGAGGGTGAGAGTGTGTGCAAAGTATGCAAGCAGTTTGAAAGTAACGATATGTTCGCGCTAGCAAGTGAACTTGAGGGGTAAGAAAAAGGCTTTACGTCATGCTGTCGCGTCATCCTGAATTCAATTCCTGGTCACGGGCAGAAACTGTCATGCTGTCGCGT
>JBNJHJ010000143.1:0-4842 GCA_051748365.1 Campylobacterota bacterium | reverse complement strand
ATTCTCACACAACTTTATGGGGTATGATCAACCCTCAAACTGGTTTTTATTTTTACTCACTTCAACGATTTTTTCACTGCAACTCATCTTTGGATTTATTGGCTACAAAGTGATGAAAAAAGTTGGATACTTTAAAACATATATCAACGGAGAGGCAAAAAGTCCCGCAAGCTTTGCTATCATCTGCCCGGGCGTTGCGTTTTTTGTGTTTGGATTTTTCTTTTTGATCATGGGATTAGTGTTCAACGGTGTTGTTAGCATGTTTTCACCGACATTTTTTGTGCTATTAGCAGCTTTAGCATACGTACAATTTATCACTATCAAAGTATTTTTTAAACTCAGCAACAAGTTGATCAAAGCATAAAAACAGACCTCTTTACGAGGTCTATGGCTTATGCTTTGAAGATACTTACAGCACTACCAATCTCCAGATTCCATAACTAAGCCAAAGCAAAGCGATAAGTACAAAAACTCCTAAGATCGCCAAATAGTCCCAATGACTTGAGTAACTTTTTTTATCGGGATATCTTCCCAATGTCACAATCCAGACAAAACCGCTACCTAATGCAACAAAAAATGCATATATCACAGTCCATTGAAAAAGCCGTGAAAGCACCGCTAGAATATCATCCATAGAGTAACCTTTATTTTTTTTATTAATAATTAAGATTTATTATAGCAAAATAAAAAGTAGTCTACTTGCAAGAAAGAGGGGTTTACTATTTTAAGTGAGAAAGAAGATCATCTGAATCAATGATCTTTCTTTCTATGGAGTTTTGTAGTTTTACTGCTTTTTGACAAACTCTTGTTTGAGCTTTATTGCTCCGACTCCGGGTACTTTACAATCGATATTATGCCCATCGTTTGACTCTACGAGTTTTATGCCTTTTATCTTAGTTCCTACCTTTATACCGCTAGAACTTCCCTTGACCTTCAAATCCTTAATAACGCTCACATCGTCACCGTCACTTAAGGTATTGCCGTTTGCATCTTTTATCACTAGTGTCGCATCTTCTTTTTCCTGCTCATCCGGATTCCACTCATGCGCACACTCAGGACACACAAGCAGTGCACCGTCTTCATAAGTATAGGGACTACCGCATTCGGGACATTTTGGTAAATCTTGCATAATTTATTATCTTCCTTTACACTTTTTAATGCACCGACGGTTTCACCTATCGGTGCGTAGTTGTATTTTTACTGCTTAGGCTTGGTAGTTTGGCGCTTCTTTTGTGATAGTTACATCATGTACATGGCTCTCTTTAAGCCCCGCAGTCGTAATCTGTACAAATTCCGCTTTATCCCAAAAGGTTTCGATATCTTTGGAACCGCAATAGCCCATAGATGCACGCAATCCACCCATCATCTGGTGCACCACATCACCCATCTTTCCTCTATAGGGCACTCTACCTTCAATTCCCTCAGGCACGAGCTTATCAGCTGCCGTTCCCTCTTGAAAATAACGATCCGTACTTCCTTTATTCATCGCACCGATACTTCCCATGCCACGGTATGATTTATACTGTCTTCCTTGAAACATGATCATCTCACCGGGGCTTTCATAGGTCCCGGCAAGTGCAGAACCCAACATTACGCAACTTGCGCCCACTGCCAATGCTTTAGCAACATCTCCTGAGTATTTGATCCCTCCATCAGCGATTACGGGTACTCCTTTTGCGTTTGCATAGGCTGCTACTTCACTTACAGCACTGATTTGGGGCACTCCCACACCTGCTACGATTCTAGTGGTACAGATACTTCCGGGTCCAATCCCTACTTTTACGCCATCGGCTCCCGCTTCGATAAGATCTTGCGCAGCCTCTTTTGTTGCGATATTTCCCGCAATGATATCTACGGCAAAATCTTTTTTGATCTTTTTAACTGTATCGATGATCCCTTTGGAGTGTCCGTGTGCTGAATCAAGTACAAGCACGTCAACGCCCGCTTCCACCAATGCTGCGGCTCTTTCATACTGCCCTACACCGATTGCAGCACCCACGACAAGTCTGCCAAATTGATCTTTATTTGCGTTAGGGTACTCTTTTTTCTTTTGGATATCTTTTATAGTAATCAATCCTTTGAGGTGGTTATCATCATCAACTATCGGCAATTTTTCGATCTTGTGCTTTTGCATAATCAGTGCCGCTTCCTCTAGCGTCGTTCCCTGCTTAGCAGTCACTAAAGGCATCTTTGTCATCACCGATTCTACCGCATCATCCATCACGCTAACATCGATAAAACGCATATCTCGGTTGGTTAAGATCCCAAGGAGTTTATCATGGGCATCTACTACAGGTACGCCTGAAATTCTATACTCGCTCATCACCTCTTCAGCTTCGCTCACCTTTGCATCGGGAGCGATATAGATAGGATCTATAATGATCCCGCTTTCGCTTTTTTTCACTTTCTTGACCTGCTGCGCTTGCGTTTGTACATCCATATTTTTATGCACTACCCCGATACCGCCTAATCGCGCCATCGCAATGGCTGCTTTATACTCCGTTACCGTATCCATTGCAGCACTCACAACGGGTGTATTGAGTGTGATATTTTTTGTTAATTTTGAACTCAAGTCCACCTCTTTTGGTAACACTTCGGAGTATTGGGGAACTAAAAGCACATCTTCAAAGGTTAACGCTCGTTTTCTAATATTCATCTATCAATCCTTTTTATCAAATTTACTGTAGCAACTGTTCAAGAGCACTCGCTCCGTCAAAAAGCGTTTGCTCATCAAAATGTTTGGCGATAAATTGCGCCGCTATAGGCATTGCGTCGTTACCCTTTCCTACAGGCAGGCTAATAGCAGGTAATCCCGCTAGATTGACTGAAAGTGTAAACATATCGCTTTTATACATCTCAAGGGGATCTTGTTTTTGACCAAACTTAAATGCAGAACTTGGGCTAACGGGAGAAAAGATCAGATCGGCTTCATTAAAGATCTTTTCATATTCATCTTTTATAAGATGCCGTACTTTTTGGGCTTTAATATAATACGCATCGTAGTATCCACTAGAAAGTACAAAGTTTCCAAGCATGATCCGTCTTTTTACCTCATCGCCAAACCCTTCGCTTCGCGTTTTTAGATACATCTGCTGCAAGTTTTCACCCTCGACTCTATTGCCGTATCGAACCCCGTCAAAACGGCTGAGATTGGCACTTGCTTCTGCAGTGGCTACGATATAGTACGTTGCGATATCGTATTTGGTATTGAGCATCTTTTTGTACACGATGGTATGCCCATCTTTTTCTAATGCATCAATAGCCTCTTGCAACGCCTTTTGACTCTGCTCATCAAGTTCTTGAATATAATTTTCAATCACGGCAATGGTGAGTTTGCGCTTTGTATCGATTTGGATTTTTTCATATTTTGTGTCTGCACTGGTGGAATCATTGCTATCGTGACCGCAGATCTTGTCATACAAAATCGCCGCATCTTCTACATTTTGCGTAATGGGACCGATCTGATCAAGCGAAGAGCTAAACGCTACAAGCCCGTATCTGCTTACCCTTCCATAGGTCGGCTTCATCCCCACGCATCCACAAAATGCCGCAGGCTGACGGATACTGCCGCCGGTGTCGCTTCCAAGTGCCGCAACCGCTAATCCTGCACCCACTGCCGCTGCGCTTCCGCCGCTACTACCTCCAGGGACATATTGCGGGTTTATGGGATTAAGCGTTTTGCCATGCACACTTGTTGCGGTGGTGCTTCCCATCGCAAACTCATCCATATTCGTCCGTCCGTACGCACTCAATCCCCCGTTTTGCAACTTTTTAATTACGGTTGCACTGTAGGGACTGACATATCCTTTAAGAATCTTGCTTGCGCAACTGATCTGCCAATCTTTGACATTGATATTATCTTTAATCGCAATAGGCACGCCGTCCATCCCGTCATCTTGCATATCGATATAGGCGTTGAGTTCACTGTGGCTGTTTGCCTTTGCTATATCTTGCTTTAAGCCTTTAATATCTTCTTTATCTAATGCTAAACTCTCTTTTAATGTGATCACACGCAATCCTTTATCGGTTGTTATCTCTTTTTTTAATCATCGCTTTAAGCACGCCCACAGCTACAAACGTCAATGCCACAATAATTGCAGCGGTTGCAAAAACGACTGCTATATCTATGGGTTGGCTAAGCATGCATCACACTTTCACACCGCGGACACAAACTCTCTTGCTCCTTAGCTTCCACGTTCCAGCATCTTGGGCATTTGTGCAACTGTGATTTTACAATCCCAAAACGCTTGCCCTCTACTTCAAATTCAGCGATCACCTCTGCATCACTTTGACGCACGACGCTGCTTACCATAAACCAAGATTTAGGGCTCTGTCTTGCAAACACCATATCCTCATCTGTTACAAGCACAAGTTCAAGCGATGCTTTGACTATTTTTTCTTTTTTCAATCTATCTAGCACTTCAAAAAAGGTATCTCTTGCGTTTAAGATAAAGCTATCGTCAAAGCCCACGGCAACTTGCGGCAGTGGTTCATATACAAAATCAAAGATATCTTCACAATCACCTTTTACCACTTTAGGCGCATGGGTGATAATCTCATTTGCCGTATAGGTAAGCACCGGAGCGATAACTCCAAGCATCGAACGCGCAATCAGTGCCATAGCACTTTGACTAGCACGCCTTTTATCACCCTCTTTTGCTTCACAATACAGCGTATCTTTGGAGATATCCATATAGATGCCGCTTAACTCATTGGTCAAAAAGTTATTCAAGTCGCTAAAGCCTTTTTGAAAATCATACGTATTAAACGATGCTACGACACTATCAAGTACTTCTTTAGCTTTGTGCACAATCCATCTATCAAGTTCGCTAAACTTTTCTA
>JBNJHJ010000142.1:0-4847 GCA_051748365.1 Campylobacterota bacterium | reverse complement strand
TTGTAACCGTTGCTGTCATTTGGTAGGCGGAATTATAGAGTAATTCCCTCTCCTTGTCAAGAGTTTTTTCAAAAAAGTTTTAAATTTGTTGGGATTTGTGAAAAATAGACATTTTTACTATAATTATATTAAAAAGATATTATATGAATGTATTACAATCAGCGGTTTTAGATAATTTAATTATTGCAAAAATTTCCATTGAAGCTACCTTTACAAGGGGCTTGCCGGCAGTTTCTATTGTTGGACTTGCCTCTAGTGAAGTGCAAGAATCACGCGATAGAGTCAAATCTGCTCTATTGACCAACGGTTTTAAATTTCCGCCTCTTAAAGTGACGATTAACCTCTCTCCTAGTGGAATAAAGAAAAACGGTACGCATCTTGACTTAGCAATTGCGCTTTTGATGGCTACAAAAGATGAATTGATCCATTCACAAAGTTATATTTTTGGAGAGCTTGGACTTGGAGGAGAGGTAAAACATAGTAATGATATCTTTCCTATTGTCTTAGGGTTAAAAGAAAAGGGGCTTATTCAAAGTGCGATCGTGCCAAAAGAATCGATGCCATATCTTTCTATGATAAACGGGATCAAGTTTTACGCCGTAGAAAATTTAAAAGAGGCAATCGATGTTTTAAAAGCTCCCGCCAACCCCTACATAAAAAAGCAAAGTAGCGAGGGTGCTTATACGATCAACAATACCCCTTACTATATTGAGCGCATCTATCTTGATGATTTTAAAGATGTCAAAGGTCAAGAGATTGCAAAGCGCGCTGCACTTATAGCAGCAGCGGGGATGCACAATCTGTTACTAGAAGGCAGCCCGGGCTGCGGCAAAAGCATGATAGCCAAGCGGATCAGTTATATTATGGCGCCGATGAGCGAAGAGGAGATCTTGACTGTAGCTAAAAATCAATTTCTCAACAATAAAGAACCTGACTTTAAAGCGCTACGACCCTTTATCGCCCCACACAACAGTGCCACAAAAGCCAGTCTATTTGGTGGCGGCAGCCAAAGTGCCAAGATCGGCGAAGTCGCGATGGCGCACAAGGGGGTGCTGTTTTTTGATGAATTGCCCCACTTTCAAAAAAGTTCGCTTGAATCGCTTCGTGAACCGTTGCAAGATCGCGCTATCCATATCTCACGGGTTAATTCAAAGATCAAATACGATACGGACTTTTTATTTGTCGGGGCGATGAATCCCTGTCCTTGTGGGAATCTATTTTCTAAACATAAAGAGTGCCGATGTAGCGATGTAGAGATAAAACGCTACAAAAACAAACTCTCACAACCCATCCTTGATAGGATTGAGCTATATGTGGTGATGCAAGAGATAAGCAAAGAAGACAGAGCAACGCTGAGTTCAAAACAGATGCAGCAGATGGTTTTAAGAGCTTTTACGATGCAAAAGAAAAGAGATCAAGAGGATTTTAACGGCAAACTTGGCGAAGCAGCTATTGAAAAATACTGCGCTGTTAAAGATGAAGATATTATTTTTAGCGCGATTGAGCGGTTTGGATTAACCCACCGCAGCATCAACAATATCAAAAAAGTAGCGCGCACCATTGCGGATTTAGAAGGTTCGCAAGAGATCGAAAAAAAACACTTACTTGAAGCGTTGAGTTTTAGAAAGCGCTAATTCATACTCGTGGGGGTGATTGAGATTTAAAAAACTCTGCTCATCCTCAAAATCCACCAACTTGCTATCACACTGTTTTATTAGAAAGTTAAGTTTATGGATATCTTTTTCTAGCATCGCTTCGAGTTTTGGCAAAATGCTTTTGCTATAGATTGCACAAAGAGGCTGCACGCCGCCTTGAGTTTTTGCCGCAACTATCTCATGATCGCTTTTTGCACTATATAATGTATATATATCTTCTTGCTTGATAAAAGGGACATCTACGCTGATAGCAAAAACCTCATCGCATGAGAGTTGCTTTAACACTGCTCTTAAAGCCACGGCGGGAGAAAAGGTATCGTGGCTGTCATAGATAAAAGATGCATCAAAATCAAATTTATCGGCTTTGGTGGAGATATAAACCCTATCAAAGATAGCGCAGAGCTTTTTGTATTGGTACTCAATAAGAGTGCTTTGCATAAAGGGCAAAAAGGCTTTGTCCCGCCCCATTCTGCTGCTTTTGCCACCTGCAAAGATAACTGCTGTACGCATAAAGAGCCTTTTTGCTATAATTTTACCAAAAAAGGGTCTTCTTGATACTAAGTATTGAAAGCAGTTGCGATGATAGCTCTATTGCTTTGACCGAAATTGCGACAAATAAGCTTATTTTGCATAAAAAGATTTCACAAGAAAATGACCACAGCGCTTACGGAGGGGTAGTTCCCGAGCTTGCTAGCCGCCTGCACGCTACGGCATTGCCCAAAATCTTAGAAGATGTACTTCCTCTTACGGCGCAGATAAAAGCCGTTGCCGTCACGACCGATCCGGGGCTGAGTGTGACGCTTCTTGAGGGAATTGCAATGGCAAAAGCGGTAAGTATCTCTTTGGATATTCCACTCATTGCTATCAACCATCTTCAAGCCCATATCCACTCGCTTTTTATTGAAAAACAACAAATTGATCCTTTGCTAGTGCTGCTTATCTCCGGCGGTCATACGCAGATTATTAAGTATCAAAACGGGGCAATGAAGCTGCTTGCTACAACGCTTGATGATAGCGTGGGAGAGAGTTTTGACAAGGTAGCAAAGATGCTTGATTTAGGATATCCCGGAGGTCCTATCGTAGAGGAGTATGCAAAAAGAGGCGATAAAGACGCAGTCACTTTTCCTGTGCCGCTATCGGGTTCGCCTAAGCTAGCTTTTTCGCTTTCGGGGCTTAAAAATGCCGTACGTCTTGAGATAGAAAAAAACCAAAATTCCAAAGAAGATATCTGCGCTTCTTTCCAACACGCCGTGACAAAGCATCTGCTTCAAAAAAGCAAAAAGATTTTTAAAAGCGATGCAACAAAAGATTTTGCTATCGTGGGAGGAGCAAGTGCTAACCAAACGATTCGCCAAGCATATGAAGAGCTTTGTAAGCAGTATAACAAAACCTTGCATCTTGCACCGCTTGAGTTTTGTAGCGATAATGCAGCGATGGTGGGTAGACTCGGGGTTGAAAAATACAAACAAAAAGCCTTTAGCAAGCTTGAAGATATCGATGCCAATGATAGGAGTTCATGATGAAGGAGTTTTTAAACAGTGTCGGTGCGGTCAACGATGAGTTTCGGATACAAGTGCTTGCGTTTTTGCTCCGGCACGGTACAAGCTGTGTATGTGAAATCCAGCATGCACTTGAAGTGAAACAAGCAAGGCTCTCTACAGCACTGAAGATCTTAACGCAAGCGGAATTTTTAAAGATGGAAAAAAGAGGAAGAAGGGCGTACTATAGTATAGATGCCCAAACCTCTTTGCAGGAGAGTTTACTCAAAGAGATTGAGCAGCTTGCTATCACGGTACCGCCCAAAGTAGATGCTTGTAGCTTGTAGCGCTGTCTTAAAGCTCTACGTCGTTTTTGATCTTTTCTAACGTATTTGTTCCGATACCGCGAACATTGGTCAGATCCTCTTTTGTTTCAAACTTACCGTTACTTTGGCGGTACTCAATAATACGCTCAGCCGTTACGGGACCGACACCGCTAATGGTTTGTAGCTCCTCTTTTGACGCTGTGTTCACATTCACTGCTGCAGCCAACGTAAGTGCCAAAGCTAAAACTAAACTTACAATTTTTAGCATAATTTATCCTTTAATGTTAAATTTCAACTACAATTTTATTCAAAGAATTATTAAAATAAAGTTAAATATATATTATTAATTGTAATTTTTTATAAAATTGCTAAAATCTTAGCGTAAGTTTTGAGATGCCGTAGGCTTGGGTCTGTCGGCGGAGGTTTTGCTAAGTGACTCAATCACCGAAGTCTTACTGTGCTTAACAGTTAATATATGTACATTGTAGTGGGTAATTTTATAAACTATAGTGTATCCTTTGTGGATAATATCATGGGTGTTTTCACTATTGGTATTCTGATATAAAGTTATCCGCTTTTGCTCTACAGTCTTGCTCATCTATAGGATCAACTTTGATTGCATCTTTTATATCTACTTTCATAGTCATATCGATACTTTTTTTTAAATTCAATCTATTATACAACACTCTTTTTGAGTTTTAGTTGTTTTGGATAATTGACCTTTGACCCTGTTTATTCTGTTTATTCATATTCAAATTAGGTATAGCCCCATTTATGAAACTTTGATTTTAAAGAGTTGTCTTTTTCAAAAGCTTTATAATAGAGATATTCAGGTGCTAGGTCTAGATCATCGTTCCATTTTAAAGTATAATCAACTTTAAAATCTTTAAACCTTTCAATATCTTGTAATTGCTTAAATGGCTTTATTTTTCCATCAAAAATAAAATCTTTTAAATCAACTATCCCTTTTTTATTATCATTAAATTGGAGTAGTATCTTATAGTCATATTGATAACTTGCATCTACAATACTTAACATAGTTTTACTCCTTCTTAAACCAATGGCTCAATTTTATGCCACTCTCCAGTTTCTTTTATATCATTCCAGTTTTGCATAAGTTCATCTTGATGGTCTTCTGCCCACTCTACTACAAGACCTAAAACTTTTGATGGAAGCTTACCCTCCATCACACCAAATGTTTTAATATCTATAGAAGCTTTGTGCTCATTATATTCCACATGAAAATGTGGTGGATTATGTTCATTGAAAAACATAAAAATCTTGATACCTAAAAATCGACTTATCTCTGGCATAACAATTCCTTAAATCTAAATACTTAAATTATACCACACTCTTTTTGAGTTTTAGTTGTTTTGGAAGTGAGGCTT
>JBNJHJ010000141.1:0-4878 GCA_051748365.1 Campylobacterota bacterium | reverse complement strand
ATGCGATACAAAGTATTGTTCAAAATGAAAAAGAATTTTTAGAAGAAAAAAATTTAACATACTCGCATAATGGGTATTTCAAATCTGCAAAGTCTCGTTATGACTTAAATAAAGAGATGGGATTTGTAGAGAAAAATGAGATGAAGATACAGTGACAATTTAAAAAACAGTTTTTCCATTTCATCGAAAAAGTAGCTAAAAGAAGGCTCTTTTAGCTACAGTGGGCTACTTTACCTTTTCTAAGTATTTTCCCTCTTCTACGTCTACTTTGATCACATCGCCCTCTACAAGGTGAAAAGGAATTTGCACTACCGCACCTGTTTCTAGAGTTGCAGGTTTTTTGCCCCCTTGAGAATCGCCTTTAAAGTTTGGCGGAGTTTCTTTGATCTCTAGCTCTACCACCGGATCGATATCTACAGTAATAGCCTTACCGTTGTGAAAATGCACTTCCACTTCCATGCCGTCTTTCATATACTGCTTTTGATCTCCTACTTGATCATACGTAAGCCCTAGCTGATCGTAGGTTTCATTATCCATAAACTGCATCATATCCCCATCATCATATAGATACTGCATCTTTTTATGTTCTAAGTTCGGAACTTCTGATTTGTCGCCTTTGTGGAAGGTTTTATCAAGAACACGCCCATCAAGTAGTGATTTGATCTTTGCTCGAACAAATGCCGCGCCTTTTCCCGGTTTTACGTGCTGGTACTCCACGATTCTGTATGGAACTCCATCTAGTTCTATTCTTAAACCTTTTTTCAGATCACTCATTGAATATGTTGCCAAATTACACTCCTATTAATTTTGATATAATTATATCAAAAATAGCTTGGAGGTAAAAAAGCATGGTTTTAGCGCTTATTGATACGATTTTAATGATAATTACTCTTTATACGTGGGTGGTTGTTATCTCAGCACTGATTACGTGGGTCAATCCCGATCCTTATAATCCCATTGTCCAGATTTTAAGAAGGCTAACTGAACCGGTTTTTGATTTTGTAAGACGCTATATTCCGACAAATATCGGCGGAATCGATCTTGCTCCTATCATTGTTTTAGTAGCATTGATGTTTATCAAAAACCTTATCTTTAATCTCTCAAGAGGCATATGATGCGTAAACTAGCACTGCTGTTTTGCTTGCCGCTATTGATGCATGCAATGACGCTACAAGAGCTTGAAAAGATGCCTAAGTCTTTAGCAAAGGATTTTTATATCTGGCAGTTTTTGCAAAGTGACATAAGTCAAGAAGAAGCTAAAAGAGCGTATGAAGGTGCATCCAACAAACAACGATACAAGCTAGTTCAAGCATATCTTACAAAAGTGGATGATACGCAGTTGCAGTTTGAACAAGATTGCAAAAAGATGGATATCCAAACGCTAGCTAGCAAAGATGCAAAATGCATAGATGCGGGCTTTAGCGTCTCTAAAGCAACTAAAGGCAGCAGTAGTGATCTTGTAAAGATTTTTAACAAAAGCGAAGAGCCAAAGATACAAAAAGTCGCCCAACTACTCTCAATCGGCAGTGTGTTTGAAAACAGCATCGTAGCGCCTCAAGAGTTTCTCTCTATCTTTAATGCAAGCGGCACGGCATATAGGCAATCGCATCTTAACAAAAGCGCTACAAAAACGCAGATCCAAAATTTAGCCCAAGAGAAAGGCTTTTCAAGGTCAATCGATTTTATCGTCCTAGATAGTGCGATGGATAGATTGCAAAAATCTCTGCTTTTTGATTTTGATACGGATGCTTTAGATGCAGAGGCTGATTTTTATCTGGGTATCAATGCGATACGCTATCAAAAGCCCGAACTTGCAACGCAGTATTTTAAAAGAGCGTATGAAAAGTTTTACTACCGCTTTGACAAAGATAGAGCAACCTTTTGGCTTTACAAAGCAACAGGTGATAGTAGCTACCTTGATAGACTAGCACAAAGCAAAGATCTCAATATCTTTACTATTTACGCAAAAAAAAGGCTGCAACAACCTATTAAGGGGTATGAACACCTTACCTCTTTAGGAAATCAAAAGAGTGATTATGATTATACCGATCCAATCAATTGGTTTCATACACTTCAAACGATACAAAATAGCGATAAAGAGCAGCTGCCTAAGCTTGCGCAAAGATTTAAAAGCGATGCGACAATCGGTGAGTATAGTTTTATCCTAGAACGCTATCACGGGTATGCTAAGCACTACTTTCCAACGCCTTTTTTAGCACAACTGCAAAAAGAGTATAGTATTGAAGATATTGCCCTTTTGTATGCAGTAATCAGACAAGAAAGCCGCTTTATTCCCGCTTCGATCTCAACTTCATTTGCACTTGGAAAAACGCAGGTGATGCCGTTTTTAGTTAAAGCCATTGCAAAAGAAAAGGGTGAGACGATAGAACTTAGTGATATGTTCGTGCCGCAAAAAAGTATAGAGTATGGATTGTATCAGTTAGAGTTTTTACAAAGATCGCTTTATCATCCGCTGCTTGTGGCGTACGGTTATAACGGCGGTATCGGGTTTACAAAACGCCAAATTATCGAAAAAGGGCTGTTTGAAGAAAGTAACTCCTATGAACCGTGGTTGAGTATGGAGCTCGTTCCCTATAGCGAGTCTCGAAAATACGGTAAAAAGGTGTTGGCAAACTACTATATCTATTTGGAGATTTTAGGCAAGGGTAAAGATTTTGATACCCTTGTTTCAGAGTTAAGTAACGGCAAAAAGATAGATAGGTGGCGCTAACTACTTGCCCCTATCTTTGATAATGATAAGATGCACGTCTTGCATCTGCGGATGCATGAAAAAGAGATTGAGATCACTGCGCTGCGTTTTTTCAAACTTGATGAGGTAGTACTTGCTCCATTTCGTAATCAGCGGCAGGCTCTTAAAATCATTAAGGTTTGCTTTTTCAATCGATAGAGGTTCCATCCCATCAAGGCTGATGGTGTAATCAAGCTCTTTTTGCAAATTGATATCGCTATCATACGCATAGCCGCCGACAAGAAAAAACTCATACTCGCTATAGCGCTTTTTATAGAGAGGATTGAGGTATGTTATGGAAAACAGTGCTTGCGATTCGCCATTTTCTTTAAATACTGCTTTTTTGGTATACGCAATCGATTTTGTATAGATTGCATCATCGTTGACCAAGCCTCGATACTCTTCTTTGACTCCGCAGCCGCTTAGAAACAGCGTCAGTGCTAATACAAAATATTTCACGGTAACTGCTTTAGTAATTGCCCCACAACCTGTGGCAGTGTTTCATGTTCGCACGCTTTGAGCTTTGCTAGATACTGCTCATAGCTGCAGTTTGGATCAAGAGCTACCTGTTTTATGATCTCTCCGTCATCGAGGTTTTCATTGACGTAATGCACCGTAATACCGCAGTGTTGTTTATCTTCAAAAGAGCGTTTTTGTGCATTAAGCCCCTTATAATGCGGTAGCAAAGAGGGGTGAAGATTGATGATTGTATATCTACTTGTAATGCTTTGGGGCACAATTTTCATATATCCTGCAAGTACGATGATTTTGGGATTATATGTTGCAAGTTGGACTTCTAAATCATCTATTATCTCTACCTTTATACCTGCTTTTTCAAACTCTTTAATTGCTAGGGAATCTTTTTCATTGGTAAATCCCGCATCGATATCAAATCCATGTTTTACTAAGTTGATCGCGTTAGATCCGCTTTTGCCAAAAAATACGACCATCATCTGCCTTTTATTTTTTTCAAAATTGTAGTGTTTTGCATCTTAGTTATTGCTTTGATTGGTATAGCTATTGTATTTACCCACTGCAAAGATCATCAAGGAAACCCCTAAGATAAGGTAGAGTGCATTGATCATTTGCGTATAATCCATAAGCGCTATCTTAAACACCACCATCAACGCTTCAATCGATAGGGCGATGATAATTGAGATCAAAAATTTGGTAAACACTTTGTTTTGATCTTTTTCTTGATCACCGATGGATTTAAAAAATATCTCTTGTTCTAGTATCGTTTTGCTAAGATCAAAAATCGCTAAGCCTAGCGTGAGTGCAATGATGGCTTTAAAAGTGGATTCAAGATCAAAGTGGGCTTGATCTAAGATCGAAACTCCAAAGATATAGATGGCATACACCCCTAAAAACATAGCAAAAAATAGTAGTGAAAACCCCATGAACCCATACACAAATTTATTGATATTGCGTGAGAGTTTATGACTTTGTACCAAGCTAAGCTTTTCTAAAATCGCAATCACGTCAAAATCGATGACGATATAGCCGTAATCAACCTTTGCTGCATAGGTGACGTTAGTCTGTCCGCTGATGCCGCTGATGTAGGGATTACTTAAAAAGTAAGGCTTTGTGTTAAACAGTACCTTATCAAAATAAAACGCTTTAGAAGCTCCTAGTCTTGAACTGTCTTGATGGGCTTTGTAGTAGTATGGGCTTGCTAATTTATAGTTGCTATCGACAAAATAAACCATCTTTGCACAATCAACGGTTTCAAAGATCTGATCGGCCGCATGTTTATCGAGCGTTTCAATCTGCATCTTTTGGATGGTGGTGTGGATAAAATTTTCGATAATATCTCTATTTTTCTTATAAGTATTGATAATCTCTTTCATAAAAACTCCCTGTTATCATCTTTGGTATAATATCAAAAAAACAATAAGGGATAGAATGTTAGAAATAGTAATTGCAATCTTTTTACTCTATACGACGCTTAAAATTTATGTGAGTTTTATGCAAGCAGGGTATATTCAAGATGCTAAAAATGAAAAACCCGTACTTTTGCAACCAAGCAACTATATCAAAGCCGCTAACTATGCCATCGCAAAAGAAAAGATCGAGATTGCATCTTCGTTTGTCGATCTTGTAATGGTGCTGTTTTGGTTTTTGGGCGG
>JBNJHJ010000140.1:0-4886 GCA_051748365.1 Campylobacterota bacterium | reverse complement strand
TAACTATGTCATCACTGTATGCGATCAAGCCAAAGCACAAAAATGTCCTCTGTTTCCGGGAATGACAATGCGTCTTAACTGGGATTTTGAAGACCCTAGCGAGTTTAGCGGTGATCAAAACGAACAGATGAAAAAGATGCAAGAGGTAAAAGAAAAGATTAAAAGTGAAGTACTGCACTTTATCGAACTTGTTAAAAGCAAAAAACTCAAAGATAACGCCCCCAAAGAGTGGTTACTACAATAATCTTTGTAAAGGGGCGTTTAAAGAAAGGCTGTAATGAAACACTCCCCAAACGCCCCCTGCCCTTGTCATAGCGGCAAAAAGTATAAAAAATGCTGCAAAATCTATCATGATAAAAAAGCTTTTGCAAAAGATGCGGTTTTACTTATGCGCTCAAGATACAGTGCGTTTGCGCTGCAAAGAGCTGATTATATCATCCAAACAACGCACCCAAGCAATCCCGATTTTATCACCGATACCGATACATGGCGCAAAAGTATCGAAAACTTTTGCAAACAAACGGTATTTGAAAATCTACAGATAATCGATTCGGTGCAAAACGACACTACAGCAACGGTACATTTTTTTGCCAAACTCAATGCCGCTGCTAGTGATGCCTCATTTTCTGAAAAATCAGAGTTTGTAAAAGAAGATGGAAGATGGTATTATGTAAGTGGAACTATAACTTAGGAGAAAACAATGGATTTAATGAATTATTTTGAAAACCATAACGGCTTTGGTGTACTTGCAACAGCTGATAGTGAGGGAGTAGCCAACGCAGCACTCTATGCAAGACCACACATCCAAAACGGCCGTGCGATCTTTTTGGCAGCACCAACGCAAACGCTGCAAAATTTGCAGCAAAACCCAAACGCACACTACCTATTTGCCCAAGAGGGAGCGGGATATGAGGGCGTTCGCTTGCAGTTAAAACTACTTAATATCGACAAGGATGCAGAGCGGGCAAAAAGTCTAAGGCGCCGCCACAAAGAGGTAGACGATAACGAGGTGAGTATCTTAGAATTTGAGATTATAGAGACTTCACCGCTTGTTGGAAAGTAGAAACTACACTTTTTGTGCAGCACCTTCGCAAAAAGCAAACATCTTATCCTCTTCATAGCTCACGTGCACAACTAAAAGCTCCCCTATGCAGTATCCAAAATCCTGCTTAGGCGCGTGCAACAGCTTTGCTAAATAGAGCTGCTTGTCTTTGCTTGGAAGCGTTTGTAACACCTTTGCTTTGACAAACTCAGGATATTCTGCTTCATTTTTAGGAATGAGTGACAGATTGATCACTTCACCTTTTTTTATCATTTTGTTCTTCCTCTTTTGCTTTTTTGACAATAGATTGTATCAAATTTCTAAAAACAAAATAGTGTAGCGGTACTAGCATATACCAATACGCCCTGCCCAAAACCCCTTTGGGATAAAAATATGCCGATTGGATGAGCTTGTCATCTTCTATTTTAAACTCTAGCCACCCAAGCCCGGGAAGCTTCATCTGGGCAAAGAGTAATAACCGTTCATTTTCTTGCAGATCGATCACTTTCCAAAAATCCAAACAATCTCCCGTGCGTAGATCACATTGACTGCGTCTGCCCCGATTGCTCCCCACACCTCCTAACATCTTATCAATAATACCGCGAAGCTCCCACAAAAAATCAAAATCAAACCATCCGTTTTCACCGCCAAGAGAGATAAAAGCGCTGTAGACTTTTGCCCTATCAATTCCGGCTATGGAAACCTCTTTTCTATCAACAAATACCGCATCGCTAAACTCTTTGGAATGCTCTTTTTCCCACACTCTATCCCAGCGATCACTCCATCTGCTGATAACTTGGTTTTGCTCAATCTCTTTAACGGCTTTTTGTACCGCTTCATAGTAGTTGCAAGGCTTGATTTGGGGAAAGTATTTTTGTGCGTTATCGTTTTGTATCACTACCTCAGAAGCCAACCCCTCAATCAATGCTTTTGCAACACTAAAGGGCACGGGCGTAAAAAGATGCAACCAATATGAAGAGAGATTAATGCTTAAAAACGGTACGGGTAGCAAGTATCTTTTGAGTCCCAACGCTCTAGCGGTTTCTAGCATCATATCTTTGTATGCCATGGCAGGGGCGCCGATATCGATTTGCAAATCTTTTTTAGTTTGTAGGTAGAGACTTTCGTGGAGATACTGCAATACATCCTCTACTGCGATAGGCTGTGCTTTTGTATCGACCCACTTTGGTGTAATCATGACAGGCAACTTCTCAACTAAGTTGCGTACAATCTCAAAGCTTGCACTGCCTGAACCGATAATCACACCTGCTCTAATCCATAGAGTTTGTACTTGTGGCGCAGATGAGAGGACTTCGCCTGTTTGTAAGCGACTAAGAAGATGCTGGCTTGTGTGTTTATCTTTAACACCCAAACCACCAAGATAGATTACACGCTTAACGCCGCATTTAGCAGCAGTATCGATAAAGTTTTGCGCTGAGATTTTGTCAAGATTTTTATAATCTTTGCTTCCTAAAGAGTGGATAAGATAATACGCCGTGTCAATACCGCTGAGTGCTTTTTCTAATGCTTCCTTATCAAAAGTATCACCTTCAATCACTTCAAGAGTGTCGCGAGCCTTTTGCGAAATACTTTTCATATTTCTTACAAAAAGACGCAACTGTATCTCTTTGTCCTCAAGCAAACGCTGTTTTAAGCGTCTGCCTATATATCCGCTACATCCTGTTAATAATACTTTCATAATAGATCCCTTTAAAAACGCTCACAAACCCTAAGTTAACAAGCAATCTGATCTATTATGACATAACTTACGCGACTATCTCTTTAATCCAATCTTCTAAGAGGTTGTGTAAATTTTCATTGGGTACTTCTAAGATAGAGATATCAAAATATTCCTCATACTCAGCAATCCCGATTGAGCGTGGACGCACTGCAAGAATTTTGGGTGTAGGGATCTCCTTGCCAAAACAAAAGATGAGATTTTTAGCATCAATCATCCCCTCTTGCGCCTCTCCTCTGATCGATTTGGTATGTGCCATATGATCAAAAGTTGCGATATATTTGGCAACGGGGTGTTTTTGAATCTTATCGATCAAAAATTCAAAAATTGCATCGATATTTTGAAAACTTGTTTCACTTTTATTTACCTCTAAAGTGTAAATAGGATATTTTTCTTTAAATTGCATCTCTTTCATTTTTTACTCCTGTATACAGATCTCTTTTTTAAATATGTGTTGCAATGTTTTTATTGCAACTACAAGCACAACGATGGTCGTTACCGCTATGAGCAGATACGCCAGATATTTGTACGCTAAAAGCGACGTGATCTTAAAAGCTAGCATCGTAGCAATCGTCATCGCCGCTAAAGGGAAGGTAAAAGCCCACCATGAAATAAAAAACTTGAGATTGATAAAGTTTTTGTACATAAAAAACAGCAAAAAGGTAAAAAATATCCCAAGATTAAAAATCACTTTTGCAAAGGTATCGTAACTATCAAAAAGATGCATATATGCAATAAATCCAATTGCAGGCGGTGCAATAAAGATAAAAAGCGTAGGCATAAATTTGACAGCTAATTGATGGTGGAAAATGATACGGTTAATAACAATAGAGGTAAACACTACCCAAAAAAACATCCCTACCGCAAAATAGTAGAGTAAAAAATCACTATTAACCATATCTGCACCCGCTACAGGTACTAGTACATTTCCCACTATGGGAATAAACCATGCGGGATTTGAGTGTTTTATCTCTAAATTTTTATTGATCCAAAAGCTTATGGTGTAAAAAGTAAAAAAAGTTTGCATCACCGTACCGATGATAAAACTATACCATGCAACAGCACTCGAAATCGGTGCATACACAATACTTATAAGTAAAAAAGATATTGCACTTGCTGCAAAGAAGTTGATCCGTACAGGGTGGCTAAACTCCTCTTTGACCTCTCCAAAATATACGATCACTTTTGCCCCGTAAAAAAGAAGTATAGAGACAAATAAGATGCTATCAACAACCACTAAAGCATCTGCTATCATACTACTAAAACCTAAAATGTGACTTGCTTTTTGGTACACGATCGTCAATCCGCTCAACCCCATCACAATAGCAAACATCATGATAGGAAAATATTGTAACCTATTTGTAGGAACTGCTTTACATTCCTCTTGCATTTTTGCCCCCTTTTCTCTATAAACTCATTACCGATTGCACGGCACAATCTATGCGATCATCAAGATCGCGCGCTTGCATATCCATAAAATCTATCTGAAACCGATAGACCACACTTTCATCTAAAAGATACTTCAAATGAATATAACCGGCATATTTTTTTGCTGCTTCATTTTTCTTCTTTGGATCTTCTTTGTCGTTTTCATACACTAAAAGATCAATAACAACATCATGCTCGCTTGAAGCATCTGTTTTTTCTTCTACAAATCTGTCATATATTTTTTTCTCTATCTGTTCTTGCGTAATATGTGTAAAAAGTTGCGATTGCATATATTCAGACTTTTGTATTCTTGGCTCTACGGTGATATTACCCGCTTTTATCGCTTCTTGTAAGGCGGTAATTTTACCTTCGTTATTTATTCTTTCAAAAACAGTGACTCCCTCATGACACGCAAGTCGCTGGGATTTTGCTTTTGTGGGGTTCAACTGATTATACATTTCAACACTAACTATACCAATAACAATAATAACTATCAAATAATAGGCATACTTTTTAATATTCATTCTTTTCCCTCTACTTGCAAAGATAGCATGATGCTATCTTTGCACTGTGTTGTTATTTTGTCTTTTCTAAATATATATCATATCTAGGATAGATAAATGTACTGTTTCGCAGTACAAATACACGCTCAGGCTCCTCTACCGAATAGGCTTTTAT
>JBNJHJ010000139.1:0-4903 GCA_051748365.1 Campylobacterota bacterium | reverse complement strand
GAAGTTTAAGAAAGTTGAAAAAAGTAGTGGTGCGGATGAGAGGAGTCGAACCTCCACGCCGTGAGGCACTAGATCCTAAGTCTAGCGTGTATACCAATTTCACCACATCCGCAACTTATATTAAAAAGGTGGTACGCCCTCCAGGATTCGAACCTGGGACCTACGCCTTAGAAGGGCGTTGCTCTATCCAGCTGAGCTAAGAGCGCATAAAGACTTTAGGTGGTACGCTAGATAGGATTCGAACCCATGACCCTCTGATCCGAAGTCAGATGCTCTATCCAGCTGAGCTACTAGCGCATGCTAGAAACCAAATGGGGTGGATGATGGGGATCGAACCCACGACCCTCAGAACCACAACCTGATGCTCTAACCAACTGAGCTACACCCACCATTTATGTTTTCTAAAATCTTTATTATATCTTACTGGTCGGAGTGAGAGGATTCGAACCTCCGACCCCCTGGTCCCAAACCAGGTGCGCTAACCAGGCTGCGCTACACTCCGTACTTTTTAAGTCGCCTTAAAAACGAATGAAATTATAGCTTTTTTATTTTTCAATGTCAATAGCATTTCTAAAAATTTTAATTTTAGCCTCTATTTCCGTAACGAATCCGCTGTGAATGGGTGATCGCTATCGCCATAGCGTCGGTAATATCAAGCGGTTTTATCTCTTTTTTAATTCCTAACAATCTTTTAACCATAAAAGCTACCTGCGTTTTATCCGCTTTTGCTTTGCCTGTGAGCGCTTTTTTGACCTGCAGGGGAGTGTATTCACTAAAGTTACCAAACTCTTGCAACACTTTTAAACTCAACGCCCCGCGAAATTGCGCTAGCTTGAGTACCGTTTTGGGATTGTGCGCAAAAAATATATCCTCAATGGCTACTTCATCGATAACCTTATCTTTGATAACAAGATCAAACCCTTCGATCAATTCGGGAAGTTGGTATTGCAGCGCATCTTGTTTTATCTTGATCAAACCCGCTTCAACAAGTGAGATTTTTGAATTTTCATAATTTATTATTGCATATCCGCAGTTTCGACTCCCGGGATCTATACCTAAAATGTTCATCTTTTTCCATTCATTTTTCACAAAAATTTTAAATCTTTTTCTAAGTGCCTAAAATAGGGTTATTCACACCAATTCACATGATGTGAATAACTTTTTTCACTTTTAAACTTGTATTTTATCCAACTTTTGATAAAATACGAAAGTCCCTATTTTAGGGGAATTTTAAATATTTTTTCAAATTTAAATGAATTTTTAGATTTTTTTAGCTAAAAGTTTTTCACAAGGTTAGTCACATATGAATATAGGCTCACAAATCCTCAAAGAACTCAAAAATGAGATCAGTTCTATCGAATATACGCGCTACATTAAACAGCTTTCATTTTCGGTTGAACAATCAAGAAGTGATGAAGCGATATTTTATGCACCTAACAAACTCATTGCTAACTGGATAAAGACAAAATATGCTAATAAAATAGCCCATCTTTTTGAGATCCATACGGGAGTCAAAACCAAAGTGGAGATAAAAATCGGCAAAAAAGGGGTCAAAAAACAAAGCCCGCAACATAATAGTTCAAAACAAAAATCAAAAGCAAAATTTTTAAATCCCTCATTAACCTTTGATAGCTTTATTGTGGGAGATTCCAATCAATTTGCTTACACTTCAGCTCTTAGTGTAGCAAATAACCCCGGCAGCACTTATAATCCACTCTATATCTACGGCGGTGTAGGACTAGGAAAAACCCACCTACTACAAGCAATCGGCAACCTAAATAAACAAAAAAATATGTCAATCTTATACACCACTTTGGAGCAGTTCCTTAATGATTATTTGCGTCATATAGGCAACAAAACGATGGATCGATTCCGTGAAAAGTTTCGTAAATGCGACATACTACTGATTGATGATATTCAATTTTTGAGCAACAAAGAAAAATTGCAAGAAGAGCTGTTTCATACCTTTAACGAGCTGCATAATGCCGGTAAACAGATCGTTATCACCAGTGATAAATCCCCCAACAAAATTGCAGGGATCGAAGAGCGGTTGAAAAGCCGCTTTGAGTGGGGATTGATCACTGATATCCAACCTCCCGAACTTGAAACAAAAATAGCTATTATTCGCAAAAAATGTGAACTTGACGGGATTGGATTAAGTAAAGATATCGTCAACTATATCGCTACTAATATGGGGGACAATATCCGAGAGATTGAGGGCACGATTCTTAAACTCAACGCCTATAGTTCGATGATGAACAAAGAGATCGATCTGGATTTTGTAAAAGATATCATCAAAGACCAGATCAAAGAGCAAAAAGAAAATATCAATATCGACGATGTAGTACAGATGATCTCAAGCGAGCTCAATATCAAACCTAGCGAAATAAAATCAAAATCACGTTCTAAAAATATTGCTAATGCCCGAAGAATCGTTATCTATATCGCAAGAAACCTTACACCAAATTCAACTCCAAAACTTGCGCAGTATTTTGGGATGAAAGATCACTCGGCAATTAGTAAAAATATCAAAAAAACAATGAGTTTGATCGAACAAGATGAAACATTTCGTCTTAAAATCAAAGAGTTAGAGCATAAAATCAAAGCAAAATAGAAAAATTTAATGAGAGGGTAGAAAACTCTCATATAAAAATGTTATAATGCCAAAGGTGAATAACTGTGCTATACTTTATGATATACAAATCCAAACTCACGACGTCGTTGACGCTATTTTAATGGGTTTTTCACATATTCACGGTACTTACTACTATTACTTTAAATTTAAAAATAATTAGGGGAGCAGAAAATGCAGTTTCAGATACAAAAACAAATCTTTGAATCGGTTTTGATCAACATTCAACCGTTCTTAGAAAAAAAAGATCAAACCCAAATAACATCGCATATCAAATTTTCTATACAAAATAATATCTTATCACTTCAAGCAACAGACAATGAGATCGGTCTTTCTATTAGCAATATAGGGTGTGAAAAGAGTGATGATCTTACCTTTACTGCAAATGGTAAAAAAGTTTTAGATATTATTAAAATTTTAAAAAATGCCGTTATAAACATTGAATTAAAAGATGACAATATCATCATATCTCAAGATAGTTCACGTTTTAAACTGCCTACTTTTGATTTTGAAACATTTCCAACCTTCCCAGAATATGAAAATAAACCAAAAATCACACTCAATTCACAAAAACTGATTGAAAGTTTTAAAAAGATCACCCCGACTATCGATACCAACAATCCAAAATATGAATTAAATGGGGCACTTATCGATATACGCTCTGATGCTACCAATATTGTAGGTACCGATACAAGAAGATTAGGCGTTAAATCGATCAGCGGCAATAACGACAAAGAATTATCGATCATCGTTCCTAAAAAAGCGATACTTGAGATACAAAAACTTTTTTTAGATGAGATAGAGATATTTTATGATGAAACAAATCTTGTTATAAAATCACAAAACTATTATTTTTTTACCCGTCTTATCAATGGAAAGTTTCCCGATTATGAAAGAATCATTCCAAAAAGTGCAAAACATACCTTAACGCTTAATAAAAAAGAGATGATTGACGCTATCAAAATGATCGCAACGGTATCAAACGATATTAAACTCACTATCACGAAAGAACAGATTTTGTTTGAAAGTTTAGCCGAGGATAGTTTAGAAGCAAAAACAGCTATTGATATCACAAGCGGGGTAGAAAACGAATTTACAATGGCAATTAGCAGTAAATACCTTCTTGATTTTTTAAACCATGTAGACGGTGAAGAATTTGCGTTTCATCTCAATGAACCCAACCTTCCGTTTTTACTCAAAAATAACGAATTTATTACCGTCGTTATGCCGATAGTTTTATAAAGGTACATGTAGATGATAGAAACAAAATATATATTTGTAACAGGCGGAGTATTAAGCTCTTTAGGAAAAGGGATCACAGCAGCAAGTATCGGAACGCTTCTAAAACACACCGGATTAAGCGTCACGGTTTTAAAACTTGATCCCTATATCAACGTAGACCCCGGAACAATGAGCCCGCTAGAACACGGTGAAGTGTTTGTAACCAAAGACGGTGCAGAAACCGATCTTGATCTTGGGCATTATGAGAGATTTTTAGATACAAATCTTACAAAAAACAATAACTTTACCACAGGACAAGTGTATAAAACCGTTATTGAAAATGAGCGTGAGGGAAAATATCTAGGTAAAACGATCCAGGTAGTGCCTCATATTGTTGATGAGATAAAAGACAGAATTATCGATGCGGGAAAAAATAAAGATATTTTGATTATTGAATTAGGCGGAACGATCGGTGATATCGAAGGACTACCCTTTGTCGAAGCGATTAGGCAGATGAAGCATCAATTTGGCAATGAACGGGTACTTAATATCCACGTAACACTGCTGCCGTATATCAAAACAGCAGGAGAACTTAAAACAAAACCGACCCAACACAGTGTACAAGAGCTTCGAAGAATCGGTATCTCTCCACAAATGATTGTATTAAGAAGCGAACACCCCATTCCTGCAGATATAAAAGAAAAGATCGCTATTAGTTGTGACGTTGATAGTGATAGCGTTGTTGCGATGCTTGATGCAGATACGATCTATCAAGTGCCTTTAAATATGCAAGCGCAAAATGTACTTAAACCGATTGCACGAAGATTACACCTTAGTGATGATGAACCCAAAATGCAGCGCTGGAGAGAGCTTGTAGAACGTATCAAAACTCCTACAAACAGTGTCAGTATTGCTTTTGTCGGTAAATACTTAGAACTCAAAGAATCCTATAAATCACTCACTGAAGCTCTTATTCACGCAGGAGCAAATCTTGATGCAAAGGTCAATATCAAATGGGTAGATAGTGAAAAGCTTGAAGATGAAGGAACG
>JBNJHJ010000138.1:0-4946 GCA_051748365.1 Campylobacterota bacterium | reverse complement strand
AAAAATTCATCAACGAAATAATGTAAAATTACACTATTATTGATAATAAATATCAATTTAATAAATATTTAAGTAACACTGCGCTACTATTTTGATATCTAATATCAAAAAGGAGAGAAGATGCCGCAAAGTGTTATAGAAAAGATCCGGCAATGCAAAACGTATCACTACAATCCCGCGAAGCAGCGGGTGGTGAATCTTAATGGTTTTGCACAAAGCGATATTGATGAATTTCTCTATATCCAACATCTACTTGATAGAAGCTACATACCGTACCGTTTTGAAAAAGATTTTCATATACAGATACTGAATCTGTAATTTTTTTAAAGATAAGTCGGCTTGTTGGCAGGTATTATTGAAAATCGTTATTATAATCAGGAATATTTAAGTTGATAATAGTTATAATACTGATAACAAATATCAAATAAATGTTCCTAGCACAGAAACTAGGAGGAAAAAAATGGGTGTTTTAATCATAGGCGGTGATAAGATCGAGCCGATTAAGCAAACGCTTAAAAGTTACGGGGTGAAAAAGATTACGCATTGGGATGGACGCAATAAGCGCGGGGTATGTCTCAAAAGCATTCCCCAAGGGATTGAATATATTTTTATGCTCACAGATTTTTTAAATCATAATGCGATGTATAAGTTTAAAAAAGAGGCAAAACAAAAAGATATTCCCGTTTTGTGTACAAAGCGCAGTTGCAGCGTTTTAGAATGTCAATTGTGCAAAATATTTGGCAACAAAAGATGTCAAAAATAAAAAGGATAGAAGATGTTACTCAGTGATGTGAAAAATCAAGTCGTATGCAAGATCGATAGACTTGATGCAACGGGTAAGCTGCTTAAAAAGTTTTTGGATATGGGGTTTGTCAAAGGAGTGGATGTTGAAGTGATTCGTGAAGCTCCGCTGTATGATCCGATGCAGCTTAAAGTGCACAATTACTACGTTTCGATTCGCAAAGAGGAAGCTAGAGGGATTGAGGTAACGCTCAATGATTAAAGTAGCACTTGCAGGACAGCCAAACTGCGGTAAGTCCAGTATTTTTAATATGCTTAGCGGTATTGCGCAGCATATTGCAAACTATCCCGGAGTGACTGTTGAAAAAAAGGTAGGAACCTTTGGGTATAAAGATCACAAGATCCAGATGATAGATCTGCCCGGAACCTACTCTTTTAGCTCCTATTCGCTTGAAGAGCGGGTAGCAAAAGAGTTTTTAGTCGGTGAAAACCCCGATCTCATCGTCAATATAGTGGATGCATCAAACTTAAAATGAAATCTCTATTTTACCTTTCAACTACTAGAAACGGGTATTCCCGTGGTAGTGGTGCTAAATATGAGCGATGTTGCCAAAAGACGCGGCATAGAGATCGATGCCGCAAGCTTGCAAGCGCTTTTGAAAACACCCGTTATAGAAGCAAGTGCAGCAAAAAAGATAGGTAAAACAGAGATTTTAGACGCCATTGTCGATGCTTATACACAAAAAAAGCATTACAGCGAGTTTCAAATCGAGTATGATGAGTTAGAAAATACGATTAAAGAGTTGGAAGCGACGATAACGCTGCAAAGTCACAAAAAACTTTCAAAGCGCTGGGTAGCGATTAAAGCGCTTGAGGGAGATAAGCAGGTGCAGCAATGGGTGCAAAACCCGCAAATGCTGCAACAAACCGTGCAGCGGCTGCAAACAGAGTTTGTAAAACAAACAGATAATGAGATCGAACCCTTTGTCGCTTCACACCGCTATCAAAATGCAGAACTTATGCACCATAAATGCGTCAGTGAGAGTAAAAAGGGAGAAAAAACATTTACCGATATTGTCGATAAATTTGTGCTTAACCGCTTTTTAGCCTATCCTATCTTGCTGTTAGTGCTTTTTAGCGTGTATCAGGTCTCTATTGTGTATGGGTACAAGATCACAGATTATACTTGGCCGCTGCTAGCGGGATTTAAAAACTTTGTCGAAGGATTCTTGCCTGTCGGGGAGTTTTATGAGCAGCCTATGATAAGTGCGTTTGTGATCTGGATGATTAATAGTGTCAATGCACTGCTAAATTATGTACCGGTGTTTTTGCTGCTTTTTGCCATGATTGCGATACTAGAGGGGATAGGGTATATGCCGCGTATGGCGTTTATTCTTGATCGGTTGTTTCGAAAATACGGACTTCACGGACAATCAACGCTACCGCTTGTGCTTGGCGGCGCGGTTGTGGGCGGTTGTGCGGTTCCGGGGGTGATGGCAACGAAAGGTATTGCCGATGAGCGCGCACGGCTTGCAACGATTTTGAGTGTGCCGTATATGAACTGCTTAGCAAAGGTGCCTTTTTATGCATTGCTTTTAGGGGCATTTTTTGAAGCGAAGATGGCTATTATGATGTTTTATATTGCTACGGTGACGATCTTTATCGCACTGATTGTCGCAAAAATTATGACTGCAACGGTACTTAAAAACAAAGAAAGCGCTCCTTTTGTGATGGAGTTGCCTCCCTATCATACTCCTAGTGCATACGGTGTGATCAAGCAAGCCTTGCAGCGGGTGTGGATCTATATCAAAAAGGTTGCCACAATCGTACTTGCGGTTGCAGCTATTTTGTTTGTGTTGCTGCAATACCCGGGTTTAAGTGAAGATAGGCAGCTGCATTATGAAAATACGCTCCAAACGGCGTTGCAAAAGTTTGATACAGCCGTTTCAAAAACGCCGCATTATGAATTGCTTGATAGCAAAGAGGAGATAGCAGCGCTTTTAAATGAGTATAGTTTATACCGTCAAAAGCGGATGAATGCAGGTTCAAAAGAGGCGGTGCAAAAGCTCAATACGAATTTAAAGCAAAAGCTTGGGCAAAGTGCGGGGTTTATTAACCCCGGTCGCGATCGGCAGCTGCGCACTATCAATCGGCAGTTACGTACGCTTTCAAGAGAGGTTGAAAGTATCGGGATGCAGATACATAAAGAAAAATTAGAAAACTCTTTGCTAGGAAGCTTTGGGAAATCGCTTGAACCGGTGACACGGTTTGCAGGGTTTGATTGGAAGGTCAATGTTGCGTTTTTAAGCTCCTTTGCTGCACGTGAAAGCGCCGTGGCAACGATTGGAAGTATCTATGAAACCAACAAAACAAGTAATCTAAGAGCCCACGAATCTATGGCTCAAAGCGGGGGATACACGCCGCTTGCGGCAACGGCGATGATTATCTTTATGATTCTTACGCCCCCGTGTATCGCTACGATGATAGTGGTGAAGTACCAAAGCGGCAGTTACAAGTGGATGCTTTTTGCGATCTTTTTTCCGCTGACACTTGCAATTTTTAGTGCAATGGGTGTGTATCAGTTGGGCTTAGCGTTTGAGTTAAGCGGTTTTGAAGCGATGAGCGGGTTTTATATCTTTGTCGTAGCCATTGCGCTGCTTATTGGATTGATTCCAAATAGATCGACGAATTTCAAAGGCGGGTTTAGAAGTTAAAAGACGCTCGTACCCGAAGCTAAGTCTTGGATGCAGGGTTTAACTTCGGGTATAAAAACCTAAACAATAAGGAGAAAGAAGATGAAAAAGATATTAGTAACATTGAGTATCGCTGCAACGGCGGCATTAGCACACACACCCGTAATGAGTTGTTTTGACAATATGGACGGCACAATCACGTGCGAAGCGGGATTTAGTGACGGCAGCAGCGCTAGCGGTGTAACGTTTGAGTTGCAACAAAGCGGGGAAACGGTAGCGAAAAAGAAGTTTGATGATTTTAGCGAAGTTGTATTTGACAAGCCAAACGGTACATACACGGCTATTATGAATGCAGGCGAGGGACATTTGGTAAAAGTAAGGGGAGATGATATTTTTTAATATCTCATAGATGATAATGATTATAAAAACAAATAGATAAAAAGGATAGAAGATGAAAAGATTTATAGCAAGTTCAGTAGTTGCAGCAAGCGTTTTAGCAAGCAGTGCAGCAGCACACTTTCAAATCAACCACACGCCCAATACGGCTTTACAAAAACCTGCCCAGATTGAGTTTGTACAAGCGTTTAACCACCCCTTTGCGGATGAGCACACGATGGATATGGCGGGAGTTGATGCGTTTTATGTCATCAATAAAGGTAGAAAAACCGACCTTAAAGATTCACTCAAACCGATCAGTTTCAAAGGAAATACAAACGTAGGAAAGGGCTATAGCTTTACCTACCCGGCAAGACGAATGGGGGATCACGTGATGGTGCTTACCCCAACACCCTATTATGAAAAAAATGAAGACGTGTATATCCAGCAAATCACCAAAACAATGGTCAATGTAGCGGGATTGCCCACTGATTGGGATGCAGATTTGGGATTAAAAGCAGAGATCGTACCTCTTACAAAACCCTACGCTCTTTATGAAGGGGGAAGTTTTACAGGGATTGTCAAAAGCAACGGTGAACCCGTACCCTATGCAGAGATTGAGGTAGAGTATTTAAATGCCGATATCGATATGCAAAAACATGCTATGGGAGCGTTAAAATATAGTGCACCGCAAGATTCATACGTGACAATGGGGATTAAGGCAAACAAAGACGGTGAATTTACTTTTGCACTTCCCAAAGCAGGGTTTTGGGGGTTTGCAGCCCTTGGAGCAGGAAGTGATACTGAGTATAAGGGAAAAGAGTTAAGCCAAGATGCCGTGATCTGGGTAGAAGCGAAAAAGATGCAATAAAAACGGGGGCTTTGCCCCGTAAGGAGTCATATGATGGCAGAAAATATATTTTTATTGATTATATTGTTGGGGGCAGGGTATTATCTGTATAAAAAACTTTTTAAAAGCGGAGGCTGTAACTGCAGTGGCGGTGGATGCAAAAAGTAGCTTTTATGATAAAATAAGATAAATTTTCATAAAGGAAAAAGCTTGCAAATATCCCTACAACAACTGCATAAAGAAGATCTTACTAATAGTGCACACCCCTCCTATTTTGTGCAAACCCC
>JBNJHJ010000137.1:0-4974 GCA_051748365.1 Campylobacterota bacterium | reverse complement strand
ATCTTTTTGAGTACCCCTTTTAAACTCAGCTGCCGCAACAGATACAAGACCTCTTGAGTTCGTTCAAGTGCAAACGAAGGGATCACTACCACGCCGCCGCTTTTTGTGACATCTTCGATATAGGATTTTAACTCCATAATAGAGATGTTGATATTTTTGTGCAGCCTATCGCCGTAGGTTGATTCCAAAAAGATCGTATTGGCTTTTTTGTACTTTTGTAATGAAGAGGTAATAATACGGTGTTCTTGCCCGATATCACCTGAAAAGATGACGCTTCTTTTGTTGCCGTTTTCTATGTATTTGATCTTGATCGTCGCTGATCCCAGAATATGCCCTGCATTTTTAAACTTTACCTTCACATCCTCACCGATCTCTAGCCACTCATCAAATTCTAAAAACTGATCAAATTTAGCTAAAGCGGGGTCAACGTCGTAACTTGTGTAGATAGGCTTTGGATTACTTTCGATAATCCCGCCTGCATTGTGCAGCATCAACCGCGCAATAGCGTACGTTGCGCGCGTGCTGATGATGGAGCCTTTAAATCCTCTTTTTACAAGCATCGGGATGCGCCCGATATGATCAAGATGGGCGTGTGTGACAAGCAGATAATCGATCGTACTTGGATCAAAGCCAAACTCTTGGTGGTTTAACCCCTCTTCATCGCCTTGAAACATCCCGCAATCGATCAAAATATTTAAACCGTTTATTTTTAATAGGTGACAAGACCCCGTCACCACGCCTGATCCGCCAAATGATTGAAATATAGCCATTATTACTCTTTTATAGTTAATTTCTTTGATTATAACAAAATCAGTTAAACTCCGTCATATACTCTCGGTACAAAAGCGGCAACATATTTTGCTGCAATTTTTCATTCTTGCGAGATTCGATACTCACGCTTTGAAAAAACACTTTCCACAAACTGCTAAACTTTTGTTCCGCATCCGAAAGCGGCGGCGCGTCAAAAGAAGCGACGTTTAAAAGCTCTATCTTTTTGTTCTTGTAATACACTAGCATCCCCGCCTCCACATCATGAATCATAAAATCATACACCCCAAGACGCTTGATAAAATGCTTTGCAAGCAGCGGCAAAAGATGAAATTCAAGCTTGACTTTGGCATACAGTGTGCCGTCTTTGAGTTCAACAAAGCGGGTAAAACCATACGCTTTGTGCAAAGCTCTAAACACCTTTTTTTCAATCTCATGGACCCTTTTTATACTTAAGAGGTTGATGTTTTCAAGCAAAGAGTCATCTTTAAAACCAAATAGTACATACTCATACAGGGGTAGATAAAATGCCTCATCTTTGCTTAAAAAACAGTGCAACACCCGTTTAAACCCTCTTTTGCTAAAATTTTTTTCCATCGCAGCATAAACCTTGTTTGCTTTTTGTATATCGGCGGTGATATCTTTTATGCTATCATGGTAGAGTGAAGCAGGGATTTTGGTAGTGATATGATCTGCTGTAAACTTTTGATAGTAGCTCTCATAAACAAGACTCAAAAACCCTTCAAAACTCCCATCAATCACCGCTGTCATCTACATCTCGCCCCACAGTGTCGCATCATCAAAAAAGCTTAGCTGCTTGCGCTGCGTTTTTTTAAGATTTTGCTTTATCGTTTCGGGGTAAAAACGCTTGAGCCCGCAGTACTTTCCCCGTGCAGTGATAAAGTAGCGTGCTCTTTTCATACTAATACCCAAACGCTGCAGCTGCTCAAATCCAAGTGCGCCAAAAGCTCTTGCTTTGATAATCTTGTGCGCCCCGCGTATGCCGATTCCGGGGATACGGATCAGCTCCTCTTTGCTTGCGCGGTTGACCTCGATGGGAAAATGCTGCAAATTTTGTAGTGCCCACGCTGTCTTTGGATCAAAATCCAGATCCAAATTTTGACTATCACCTACAATCTCATGGTATTCAAACCCGTAAAACCGAAGCAGCCAATCGGCTTGATAGAGTCTGTTTTCGCGCTTAAGCGGCGGTTTTGTCTGGATAGAAGGAAGGTTTTTTTCATTGCTTATGGGAATGTACGCTGAGTAATAAACGCGGTTTAAAAGTTTGTTTTGATACATCACCGAAGAGGTTTTGAGTATATCAAAATCACTCTCAGGCGTTGCGCCTATTATCATCTGTGTAGACATACTCAAAGGCTTTCCCCCTTTTTCTAAACTCAATTGCTTTGCTGTTTTCAGAGGGCTAAGAACGGCTTGCTTTGTTTTTTGCGGAGCAAGAAGTTTGAGTGAGTGTGAAGAGGGAAGTTCTAGATTTGAACTTACTCTTGTTGCTAGTTTGATCGCTTTTTGAATGAGATGTGCACTACTATTTGGAATGAGTTTGAGGTGGATATAGCCGTTAAAGTTATACTCAAAGCGCAAAATCTCTAACGCGCGGATCAAAAGCTCCATCGTATAATCTTCATTTTGCATGATGCCTGAGCTTAAAAACAACCCTTCTATATAGTTTCTTTTATAGAAATTTATCGTCAGATCCGCCAATTCGCGGGGTGAAAATGCCGCTCTTTGGATATCGTTGCTAACGCGGCTGACACAGTAGCTGCAATCATACACACAAAAATTTGTAAAAAGTACTTTGAGCAAGCTTACGCACCTGCCGTCACTTGTATAGCTATGGCAGATACCGCTAGTGTGATTGCAGCCGATGGCATCTTTTTTAAAATTATTTTCTCCCCCGCTAGAGGAGCAACTGACATCGTATTTGGCACTGTCGCTAAGAATATGCAACTTTTGATAAATATCCATATTTTGCTTTATATTAGTTAATATCAGCTAACTTTTGCGTTAACTCTTTGTGGATCTTGCCGTTTGTGGCTACGATGAGCTTATCTTCTAAACCGTAATCATCACTTACGCCATTTGTAACCGTGCCACCTGCTTCACGCAAGATCAATACACCCGCGCTTACATCCCAGGGCTTGAGATTGATCTCATAGTACCCGTCAAAACTCCCGCTTGCGACATAGCAAAGATCCAAACTCGCAGCACCCAATCTTCTGATATCTCTAGTATAGGGCAATACGTTTTCAAAGCTTTTGACCGTCCACTCATAATCAAACCCTTGCTTTATTTTTGTGTAGGGAAATCCCGTAGCAATCAGTGAACTTGTCAAGTTATCGCTTTGTGAAACCTGCAATCTCACACCGTTACAAAAGCTTCCCTCGCCCTTGCTTGCGCTGTAGAGCTCATCTAAAATCGGATTGTACACAACCCCGTGTTGTAATACGCCCTCAATGACTACCCCGATGCTGATAGCAAAAAAGGGCAACCCGTGTACAAAATTAGTCGTGCCGTCGATGGGGTCTATGATGATTTTTTTAGTACTGCTTTGACCGCTGCTGCCAAACTCTTCACCGACAATCTCAAAATCGCTAAAATGTTTAAGAAGATGTTGCGTCAAATAGTGCTCGACTTTTTTATCATACTGCGTAACTAAATCAATTTGTGATTTGTAATCGATCTGTTTTTTTTGCGTATAACCCTCTTTGGCTATAGCTGCTGCTTGATGTGTGATCTCTATTATCTTTTGAAGCATTGTATTCCTTGGTTTTTGTATAATTGTAGCAAAGGTTTGCAGGGGGTGCAATAATTAATAATTAAGACGTTAAAGATGTTGGCTAAAACATTAACTTATTTAACCTTTGCTACAATAAGGCTACAATAAAAGGTAGAAAGAGGGGGCAATTTCTTTCTACCGTCACAATTATAAAAAATATTAGCAAAAACTGATAGGTTTTTTTTGTCAACTCATAAATTTCTAAATTTTTACTTGTAATCATTAATTTTGTGTTAATCAGTTACTGCTATAATTGTAAATAGATAGAATACAATCTAAGCAAAGGAGATAGTATGAACGCAGCAGGAATTAACCAGATGGCACAAATGGGTCAAGCCCAAAACATTATGCAAGAACAGGCTGCACTAAGCAGAGTTGAAGACAACAGCACACAGCAAAATCAAGGTACAAGACCTGTGGATGAACTCATGCAAAATATTGCCCCTGAACAGCGTGAAGTGGTATCACAAATGTTTGAATCACTAGATAGCACGCGTCACGAAAACGCAATGGCAAATATGGAGCAACTTGATGAGAATCAAATGTCACAAGAGGAGTACGCCAACTCTTTAATGGAAGCGATGAGTCCTGAAAACACCGTCCCTTCACTTTCAAACGGGTTACCCGTTTACGCATAAAAGTTACAGTCACTTCTTTGTGACTGTAATACCGTATCTTCTTATTACTCCCTAAGCTCAAATTAGTTATAATACTTTTTAATTACAACGCACAGGAATTGATATGGCAAAAAGAGTAGCAGTTGCTTTTACGGGACCTTCAAATAGCGGCAAAACAACCTTGGTAGCAAAGCTTTCAAAAAAGTTGATCCCTACTCGCAAAGTCGCAATAATCAAAAATGACCCAAAAGACAAAGCACATTTTGATGTAGAGGGAAAAGATAGTTACAAATTTTCACAAACGGGTGCAGAAACGGTCGTTGTTTCTCCGACTCGAACGACTTATTTTTCACAAAGACACAAAGATTTAGACCAACTTGTTTCGATGATTGATGATTTTGATATTTTGTTTGTAGAGGGTTTAAAAACGCTTCCATTACCACGAATCGCTATCTGTAGAGAAGAAATTCAAGATGATTATTTAGATTACAGCGAAGCTATTGCGGTTGATAAAAGCATTGATATTAGTACATATAATATCCCCTCGCACATCTCTATATTACCTCTTGAAGATCTTGATGCTATAGTTGCATGGATTGACAAAAACGCAAAGGAAGTGTAACAGATGCAAAATATTTTAGAAGCTATAAAACAAAGTGCCGTAAAGATTCAAAAAGCGATCATTCAAGAAGATAGTAGCTACAGCGATAATCAAAACAGTTCGGGTGAAGAGCAGCTAAAGCTTGATATCATCAGTGACAAGATCATCGAAAACGAATTTGCCAAAGT
>JBNJHJ010000136.1:0-5024 GCA_051748365.1 Campylobacterota bacterium | reverse complement strand
ATGATGTATTGCCTTAGTCTTCCATGGCATCCCTTCATCGTACCAAATTTATTTTCTCTGTTATGCCAAACTTGCCCCGTCATGCTGAACTCGATTTGGCATCTAGGTACAGAGAAAGTATAAGGTTGGCTTCATGATAGAGATCCTGAATCAAGTTCAGGATGACGCGACAGGAGAACATCTTCTGCCCTTGGCAAGGAATCAAGTTCAGGATGACGCGAAATAACATCATGCCTTTTTCCTTACATGGTGCCACCTCCGTCATGCCAAACTTGATTTGGCATCTCGGTCATATAAGTGCAACGATGCAGCAGGCGAAAAAGGTGGAAAAATTGTAAAAAAGTTGTATTTTTTGGCACACATATAATTTTTTGGAGATCATAAAAGTAGTGGTGTCAAGAGGGAGACTTGAACTCCCGACCTCCGGCTTATGAGACCAGCGCTCTAACCAGCTGAGCTACCTTGACGTGTTAAAACGACTGGAATTTTAGCTTAATTATTCTTAATTGTCAATAAGTTTTGAAATAGCTTTGCTAAAAACCTCATAATAGCCCATCTTCGGGTCAAGTTTGATGCTTGCTAAGCAATCTAGATAGTGCTCCTTTGTCAAATCTCCGCGCAGCATTTGATACTTTAAAAACAGCCAATAGGTATTGAGTACGTCACTTTGACAATACTCTTTGATCTTTTCTATCTTTTCTTCATAAAAAAGCTCCATCACCTGATCACCGCTTACATCGTATTTCCCCGGAATATCCATCATACTGCACAGTGTATCTAGCTTCAACCCCCGTGCCGCGCCAAATTGCGACAACGAATCCATCAAATCGGTATGAAACCCTTCACTGTATCGTTGGCGGTAATTATCCCACTTTGTCTTGCCGATTTGCGGGTTGCTATTGTCAAAAAACGCATGCAAACTCAGATCATACTTCATAGCCCGAATCAAAAGCATCGGCATATCAAAACTACGCCCGTTAAAGCTCACAAGCTTTGGGTTATCTTTTTCGATAAATTCAAAAAAATGGCTTATGATCGCCTCTTCGCTATCATCTTCTTTGCCAAAATCCCCCACCTTCAAAAACTTTCCGTAATCATCGGCAATCACCGCACTGAGTGCAACGACCCTGTGATAGGGCAGCGGCAAAAAGGTCGTGCCCGTTTTGTCTTCATGCATCTTTTGTGCATGCACCAAAGACTCATACTCGCTCAACCCCTGAGGCAGTTCAAACGTTTTTTGGATCAACGCATAATCAGGTACCGTTTCACAATCAAACACACAAAGCATATAAAGCCCTTTTTTGATATAATTGTATCAAAAAGTTAAGGTATATATGAAAATAGCAATCGTAAAACTCTCCGCACTAGGCGATATCATCCAAGCAGCCTTTGTCGTGCAGTTTATCAAACAAAACTTCCCCCAATCGCACATTGATTGGATCGTAGAGGAGCGCTTTGCACAGGTTTTAAACGATGTAGAGGGGATTGACAATATCAAAACACTCAACATCAAAAATATCAAAAAAAATATCTTCTGTATCTTCAAAGAGCGCCGCAAGATCAAAAATTTCGGAAAATATGACCTCATCATCGATATGCAGGGATTATTAAAATCCGCTATCGTAGCACGCTTTATGGGTAAAAATATTGCGGGATTTGATAGGCTAAGCGCTAGAGAGGGTTTAGCGGCTTTTTTTTACCGCAAAAAGTTTTACCTACCCTATGATATGCACACCATAGACCGCTACAGACTGCTTGTATCTAGTGCACTTGATATCACCGTCTCCAAAGACGATATTTTGGGCAAAAATGCGTACATGAGCGCAAACAAAAATGTAGAGAGTTTCAAAAGCAAAAATATGCGCGCAGTGTTTATTATCGGTGCAACATGGGAAAGTAGGTGCTATCCTAAAGAACACTTCATCGAACTTGCCCGGGGATTAGAGCAAAACTACGGTGCAGATGTGTTTATCCCCTTTGGTAGCGACAAAGAGTACAACAATGCAAAGTTCATTGAACAAAACTGCAAAAACGTCACCGTGCTGCCAAAACTTTCATTGAATGAATTAAAAAGCGTTATTGCAAAGGCGGATTTGGTAGTAGGAAACGATACGGGACCGACCTATCTTGGATGGGCAAATAATATCCCCACCGTTATTTTATTTGGTCCTACGCCACCGGTGCGAGTGTATCAAAGCGACCGTTGCAAACTCTTAAAATCTCCCTCCACGGTCAATCCCAACAAACTCAATAAGCACGATTACACTATTGCAAAGATCGAAGTTATTGAGATTGAAAAAGCCATAGCGTCTGTTTTAAAAGAAAGTGAATAGATGAACTATCTACTTGTAATCACATTCCAAAAGCTACTGCTGCTACTACCCCACGGCGCACGAGTGGCGATTTTTAAAGCCTTAGCATCTATTGTCTACCTATTATTGCAAAACAAAAACAAAGTGATAGAGCAAAACCTGCGCTACGTGTACAAAAACCCCTCAAAAGATTTTATCAAACAGATCCAAAAAGATTGCTACTACTACGGCGGGCGCAACATCCTTTCACTGCTTGAATCCCCCTCCTACAACAAAGAGGTGATCCAAAAACAGCTGCATTTTCAAAACAAAGAGCGAGTTTTAGCGTTGCTAGAACAAAATAAGCCGATTGTGTTTATCACCGCACATTACGGCAATGTTGATCTTTTAGGCTATATTATGGGCAACTTTGTCACAAAAAACTTTGTACAGGTGCAAAGAAAACTAGACAACGACCCCAAACTTACCGAGCATATGACAAAACTAAGACAGGGGTATGGATATGAAATAGTCGAGCGCAAAGGTGCGCTAAGACACCTTGTCAAAGCACTCAAAAAAGGAGACAGCGTCTCTTTGATCGTAGACCAACACGTCAATCCTAAAGTCGGCAGCAAGATTGAGTTTTTGGGCAAAGAAGCGTATCAATCCAATGCTCCGGCGTATTTAGCACGAAAGTTTGACGCGCCGATCATGCCCGTATTTTTAGAATACACCCATAAAGACAGCTTCACGGTCTCTTTTGAAGAGCCCTTTTACGTCGAAAAAAGTGACAATGAGGATGCAGATATCTTGAGAGCTACGCAAAAACAAGCCGATATCATCTCCAAACAGATTTACAAAAATCCAAATCAGTGGTTTTGGTGCCACAAACGCTTCAAAACAGGAGAAAAGATCTATGACTGACCCCTTTATCTGGGATAGCTACTCTGATCAACCCTACCCTATCAAGGACAAAAGCTACAAAAAAAAGATGTATAAAAAAGCGTGGTTTGATACGCTTAAAACCGCTCTTACAACGCTTCTTGCCGCGCCCTTTATCGCTATTTCGTATTTTTTATTCAAACCAAAGCACAAAGCTTTTGATAAAATCTTTGGGATGGGGGTCAATCTTGATACATACCCCAAAGAATCGATAGAACTCATAAAAGAGTTAGGCGTCAAAGAGTTGCTTATCCGCTTGCCGCTGTGGCAGATGGATAGACTTGATCAGTATCTAACATTTGTCAAAAGCTTTAGGGGTTGCAACATTACGCTTAATATCTTACAAGATAGAGAACATATTGAAAACCTTGAGCAAACAAGCCGTGATCTACAAAAGATATGCTCACTCTTTGCACCCCATATCAAAGGGATGCAAATCGGCAACGCAATCAACCGCAAAAAGTGGGGATTTGCCTCAATTAGTGAGTATCTGAGATTTTACAAAGTCGCACAAGATGCTGCAAAAAACTACCCCACCCTCTCACTGATCGGTTCCTCGACGATAGATTTTGAGTACCACTACACCATCCGCACCCTCTTTAACGGCTTTTTTATCCGCTATGACAAGGTTGCAAGCTTGCTTTATGTAGACCGTCGCGGAGCTCCTGAAAATACGCAGCTAGGGCTTGATCTATTTAAAAAGATCAAACTGCTAAGAGCGATGATAAAATGCAGCCTTTCAAAAGACAGCCTCATTATCAGCGAACTTAATTGGCCCATCAGCAACACCGCTCCCTATGCGCCCACAAGCGAGTATGAGTGTGTGGATGAGATAGCGTATCGAAACTATATGGTACGCAGCTACTTGCTTGCTATTGCAACAAGATCGGTGGAGACGATCTATTGGCACCAGCTAATCGCTAGCGGCTACGGACTTGTAGATGCAAGAGAGGGTTTGCGCAAAAGAGATGCATTTGATGCGTATAGATTTATGCTCTCACAGCTAAGCGGCGCGCGCTTGCTTACCTATGATTTTGACGCAATCTTTTATATGAAGTTTCAAAAAAAAGATACGATCATCGAAGTTTTTTGGGCAAAAGAACCCACTACAACGACCATTGAGGGCAATCTTTATGATATTATAGGTCAAGCAAAGAAAACTTACACGATAGATGAAGCAGTCGTATATAAGGAGAGTAGATGCAAGAGATAGAACAACTACGCCAAGAGTTATCCAAAGTAGTCATCGGGCAAAAAAAGATGATCGATGCGCTGCTTATTGGGCTTTTAAGTGATGGGCATATCCTACTAGAAGGCGTTCCGGGATTAGCTAAAACCACTACAGTCAACGCACTAGCAAAGGTTTTAAGCCTGCATTTTCAAAGAGTGCAGTTTACTCCCGATCTGCTGCCAAGTGATATCATAGGAGCTGAAATTTATGATATGACCACCAACAGCTTCAAAATCAAAAGAGGTCCGGTGTTTACTAATTTGCTGCTTGCCGATGAGATAAACCGAGCTCCGGCAAAGGTACAATCAGCCCTTCTTGAAGTGATGCAGGAAAAGCAAGTGACTATCGGTGAAAAAAGCTTTACCATCGACCCGCCCTTTTTAGTGCTTGCTACGCAAAATCCTATCGAGCAAGAGGGTGCGTACGAACTCCCTGAAGCCCAGCTTGATCGCTTTATGCTCAAAGTCGTCGTTGGCTACAACACGGCCGCTGAAGAATTGGCCATTGCTGATATGGTGGCAAACAAAAAGTATGCCACCATAGAAAAAGTGCTAGACAAA
>JBNJHJ010000135.1:0-5032 GCA_051748365.1 Campylobacterota bacterium | reverse complement strand
TTTTTGCCGCATTGGCAAGTATGTACCTCTTGGGGATTTGCAAAAAATATTTTTCCTTCATGCAAAAGATCGGTTTTTCTTTCTCTGGTGAAACTGCTGTATCCCCGAAGCATAACGCCTAGCGAATAGGTATCGTGCGTATGGTTTGCAAAGGTATGCTCACCGCTTAAAAGCGTAAAAAGAGTATTATCTAATCCTTCAAGCTTCGTTGCAAAACTCTGCCCTTTCATGCTCCAAACCTTTCATAGTTTTTACAAATGATAGCACGTTAGCAAAGATAAATCTTGAACAATATTGCTACTATATCGGTAGTTTTATAAATTCATGAGGTGTGTAGACTTTGATGCACGCATTTGCAAATCCCGTTGTATCTTCAGTGAAAAGTATACGGCACAAAACAAGATATTTCAATATGAGTAGCTTCGACTATCAGTACAAGCTACTCATATTATTTTTTCAATTTTTATCCTTTTTAAAATCTGTATTTCAAATTCACTCTTACATCTCTTCCGGCTTCGGCAACGGCTTCACCGCCACTGGTTAGTGAAGTGTGCGCGACATAATGCTTATCAAAAAGATTATTAATCGCTAGTGAAAAGGTCATATTTTTAAACTCTTGCGGTGTATAAGAACTTTGCAGATCGTGCACGGCGTATCCTGCTTTGTTATTTACCTCATCTGCGCCATCGTGATTACGCAGCACCCCCGTTAGCGTATAGCCAAGCATAAAGTTTTCACTAGGCCTATAGGTAAGATCAGCTACGATCTTATCACCGTAACTTCCCGCTTGTCTTTTACTTGTTGCCTCTAGCGTTTCCCCGTCTTGTTTTACTTTTGCATGGGCATAACTTAGCGACGCTTTAAAATCGCTCCAACGGTAGCTTGTAGCTAGCTCTATCCCTTGCGTTTGAATATCTGCATCATTGATAATATCTTTTACGGGTTTCCCTTTTTTACCACCCTCTCCCACTACGATGGGATCTTTAATTTTTGTATCAAACAGCGTTACTTTCAAATCATACATATCACCTGCAGTTAAAAGAGCATGCTTTTGATAATTGGTACCGATCTCATACTTGATCGCTTTTTGCGGATCTAAATCGCCACTGCTGCTACCGTTAAATGTTACGTTTGGATCAATATTACTCAGCCAACCGATAGGAATCGTATTTGCTCCGCTTACGGCTTGTCCGTAACCTGCAAAAACCGACCACTCCTTGGTAAGAAAATACTCCCCGTTTATATTTGCAGAAATCTCTTGACTCTCACTCTTTTTATAGATTAGATCGTTTTCAAACTCATCATATCTTGCCCCGTAGGAAAGTTCCAACTTTTCAAAAGTCATTCTATTTTGTGCAAATACTCCTTTATTTTGAAAGCGCACTGTACCTTCACTACCGATTCCATCTTGCTCTTCATAATCAATTCCAACGGTTAACTCATTGATAAAATGATCTGTGTGAAACGTAAAACTGTTTCGTATATCCCCGCCAAAGCCTTCACTTGTAATACTGCTATCATCCGTGCGCTCTAAATACTCAAGCTCCGTATCGTTTTGATAGAGTTTAAACTTTGTATTGATCAAAGCACTACTTGGGTTATAGCCGTGGTTAAAAATTGAAGTAGTCCTTGCAACTCTTTGGCGCTCTAACTCTCTGTTACCGTCAGGATCATGGTAACCAAAGTCACTTCCGCTACCACCGAATTGGTAGAGACCTTCTTGCGTATTTTGTTCATGACTCATTCTTAGGCTATGGTCTTGAAGATCAAGCATACTTACTTTTACCAAATAGTTTGCAACTTCGCTTGCTGAGCCGTACACTGTTTTATTACTGCCTGTTTTATAATCTTTAGCGTCACCTTTGCTGCCATATACCAACAAGCCGATACCCTCTTTTGCTCCATACAGTGCCACAGAGTTTTTATATGAATTATCGACACTTCCAAATCCGGATTTTACAAATGCGCCTACATTTTTATCACGTTGCAGCAGATCTTGTGCATCAACAGTTTCAAAAGCGATGCTACCGCCAAGGCTGCCTGCTCCATTATCGGCAGCCCCAACGCCTGCATCAACCTTTACACTTTTTAAAAGTTCAGTATCAATGTTACTTAATCCGCCTCTGTGCTGGTGCAAGTCTTTACTTTGTTTAGCCCCATCAACCGTTATACTCGTAAGCGCTTCGCTGATACCGCGGATATATAACCGTTTTGCATTGGCACTTCCTCCGCCGACATCAATCTTTACATCCTTTTTCAAAAGCTCACTCACATCATTTGGTTGTGATTTTTTTGCACTTTCTAACTCAAAACTTTGCTCACTATCACCTTCAATATTCACAGGAGCCAACGTAATAGATTCTTGTGAAAAAGCAGTTGAAGAGCTCAAAAGTATGCCCACAACTGCCAAACTAATTTTAGTTTTCTTTAAACCTGTCTGCATCTACATCCTTTTATTTATACTATTTTCCGGCTGGCTACTTGCATGGAGAACGAATATAAATAAATTCTGCGTTTGCTGGCTAAGTCGTTATTACTTTCTTTTTAACTGTTTATACAACTTTTTTTGTTCATCATTTAAGAGATTTAAAAAGTTATTATATGCTGTTATTTTGATATCAATCGCTTCTCTTTTGATCTTTGTCAACTGATCAAGAAGAGGTTGCAACTGCTGTGCATCCTTTCCGTTTTCAATACCTCTTGCAATTTTTCTTTGCACCAAAAACGCTTCTTGCATCATCACGTTATACTGTTCATGCATCAACGGACGCACATCTTCTTGAAGCTGCTGCATCTGATTGGCACTTAAGGGCAACTCCCCGCTTTTTAAAAACTTGCCGGGCATCTGCACAGGTACTATATCATGTACGACAAATCTATCATCTTTTTGTTTTGCTTGAAGTGTTAGCGCTAAAATCGCACTTAGTGTTACTATTTTTATTACTCTCATTATCTATCCTTTTTTCTTCATTTTAAAATGTATACCGCAAGCCTGCATAATATGCCGCCGTTGGACTTAAGCCTAAATCTTTATGTGTTTGTTTTTCAAATACGTTATCCACTCCCGCAAAAAGCTCCAAATCCTTTTTGACTGCGTAGTTTAGATCGATATTTGTCACACTAAATCCGCCGTACTTTTTATCTTCTACTACATCAACTTGTTCGCCTGCATATCTAGTGTTTGAACTTATCACTAAGCCACTCATTAGCTCATACCGAAGTTGCAAACTTGCCAACTCCTTGGGCGTAAAGCTGAGTTTTTCATTATCGGTTTTATTTTTAGCATCGATAGAGGTGTAACTTAGGGTGGCATCAAAGCCGGCAAAAACTCTATACTGCATACTCGTCTCAACTCCGCTAATCTCTACTTTATTGATATTGTCAAAAGTAAAATAGCTCACCCCGGGATTTGCTGCACTTTGTCTTTGCACTCTTTGGATCTTATCTGCAACCTTTGTATGAAATGCCGCTACATCGATTCTATAGTTTTGCCCAAAATGCAGTAATCCTACCTCTGCAGTATCACTTGTTTCAGATTGCAACTGTGTAGACTCGGTTTTATCGGCATTGGTGATCGTACTTCCTAGCATCGCTTTGCCGCTAGGACTAATCTGTTCAACAAATAGATCTCTTGTATCAGGAGCTTTATACCCTTGTGAAAAACTACTTCTTAGCCGTAGCGATGCCAACAGATCATACCCTAACGCCACACTCAGTGATACTTGATCATCCCCGATACTTGGGTTATCGTACCGCGCACCATACACAATATCTAGATCCTTATTTATCCCATACTCATGCATTGCATAGAGTGATGTTTTATCAAGGTCTTTTTCATAAGCAGAAGATTCGACCTCATCCTCTTTGTAGCCTACACCCAAAAGTACACTGCTATGACTGCTAAGATCATACGTTGCATCAAGTTCATGGTTGTACTGCTTGAGTGTAGATCTGTTGTATCCTGTCAAAGAATCTGCTTGCGTAGCGTAGCCAAGTTCGTCAAACAGCGGTGTAGTGATTTTTCGCAGCTTTTTATACTCTGCATAACTCACTCCATACTCGATTTCAAACGCATTTGTAGGGATATACACTATTGCTGCCCCTAAAGTCGTTCGCTCATTATCATCCACTTCAGTTGCAGGAATATCTGCAGCCATCACGGTATTACCGCCTTGTTTAAAATTTGTTGCATAACGCTCATTGATAAAGCGAGTTTTTTTATCCTCTTGCATATAACTTCCATCAAATTGCAACTCTATAGCATCATTGACAAAATGATTGATCGATCCGCCGATATTTTTTGTCTCTAAACTTGATTGGTAATCTCTTTGATACGTGTAGCTATCGTTTAAATTACCTTTCAAAGTACCCATTCCGCCGCTATTTGGGAGTGTTGGATCAGACGGGGCTTTTGCAGTTCCTTGGTGCATAATTCCCACATCCGTAGTTTCCCTTTTGTTGTAAGAATCTCTATCAAGGTAGTTCATAAAAAGTGAATACCCGGTGCTACCTTCAAATCCTTGCAGTGCTATATCAACTGCCTTTTTTTGCTTACCGCCCATGACGCTGATACTACCGCCAAACCCCTCTTTGGGTTTTTTGGTAATGATATTAATCACTCCTCCCATCGCATCACTGCCATAGAGTAAACTTGCACTACCTTTAAGCACCTCTACCCGCTCCACTGAACCCGTCGAAATCCGCTCTAACTCATACTTTTTAGAAAACTCGCCCAAAACTCTTTTGCCGTCAATTAAAAACAGCGTATCAGAATGATCCATCCCTCGAATGCTTGCGCTACTGCCATTTGGCGACAGATAGATACCTGAAACACTTTGCATCAACTCTGAAAGATTAGACGCTCCTGTTTGTTCAATTTCCTCTTGTGTGATCAAAGTAATTGAACTTGTCGATTTATCCAGTGCTTTATCACTTTTGTACCGATAGCTACGACCTCATCAAGGTAGATTGCATCATTAGCACAAAGTGACGCTGCTACTGCCATACTTATTGCTATACTTTTTTTCAATTG
>JBNJHJ010000134.1:1867-5038 GCA_051748365.1 Campylobacterota bacterium | reverse complement strand
TGGGTTGGGAGAGATCGCACCTGTTTCATGGGAATAATGTATATCCACACTATTGAGATCGCCAAAATCTTGCGTAACATAATAGATCGGCGCTCCCCAGGCATCAACAGTGATAGAGACCTCTAACGGCAGTGTATTATCACTGCTATGCATCACAAGTTCAAAGAATCCGTCACTATCGACATCTTTTGCCAACTCCAGTAAACGGCTGCGTACAACATCAAGTATAATTTTACTATTTTGATTCTTTAAAGTATTTGAAGATTGGTACATATAATAACTCATCGCCGTAAATGCACCCCCTAAAAGTGCAGCGATAACGATAGCGATCGCCATCTCCGCTAGGATATATCCTCTTTTCAAAACAGCGCTCCGCTATTGCCCATATCCATCAATCCCTTTTGCAAAATCACCTGCGTCAGCACCACAACATAAAACTCGATAAACACGGCAAACGCCATCAAAAAAACTGCACTGAGCGTGATATAACGAAAAAACTTTTTACTTTGATTCATCGCTGCATATTTACACCGTTTTGCAGCGCTCAAAAAAGTTTGTCCCATCTGCTCATTTGACCCCACACCTTGAAGCAGTGAAATCTCGTGCAGATCAAAGATCGAGGTTGGATAGATCAATTTTCCATCTGTTTTTATCCCCTCAAGCATCGAGGAAAACCCCTTTTGAAACAGTTTGGAATCCCCGCTTTGCACAATCGCTTCAAGCGCTTTTTTAAACCCTATACCGCTATATAGCATCTGTGAAATCATCATAAACACGATAAACTTTTCAAACTGCAATACAATTTTTTTAGCCCCGGGCAGATACTGCACAACGCTATTGCTTATACCTTGCAGTAACCTATCACGACTAAACATCGCTAAGATCGTCACAAAAAAATAAAATGCAACAATAGCTAATAAAATCACTAACACGTTACTTAAAATCTTTGCAAACAGCAGATGGTTTTGAATAAGCATCTGCACCTCATTACTATACTCATCTGCTCGTTCAAACTGCATCGGCAAGGCAATAAAGTTCACCGCACCGATAACGATCACACTCAAAAAAAAGTAGATCGTGGGCATTGTGAGTTTGTCACTAGATTCTTGCTTAAAACTCTCTTTTGTCTCGATATAATACACTACCTTATCCAAGGCTTTGGTAAAATCAAGCCCCTTTTCAGCCATGGAGACAAAATATATCACCTCTTTTGAACAGATACAGTACCGCTGGAGTGCACAAGAAAAACTCTGCCCCTGCTTCAAAGCTGCTTCTATCTTATTGTACGCATTTTTTTCTTTTTTTTTGTGTGTATTTTGTGCAAGCAGCTGGAGTGACGCAGTTAAGCTTCTTCCGTTATGCAGGCTAAACACAACCGTTTTAAGCATCGGATACGCATCGACTTTAACCATCTACATACCCCAAAGATAGGAGTTCCAAACGCAATGTTTCATAATCACAAAGCCCCTGTTCAAATAGATACCGCGCGCTATCAAAGTAGCTAAAACTGATAAAATCTTCCCACGCTTTAAGCACCGTTGACTCCTTAAGCGCCATATAAAACTTATACCGCACCTTTATATCAGGCGGGATAAACACCATATCCGTTAGCAGCACCCTCCCGCTGTAACCGCTAAAGTTACATTTGATGCAACCGTTTTTGCTATATCCGTTTGTTGCGGCTTTAAAATACTGTGCTCCGTCTTTTTGTGTATCTTTTTGCTTGCATTCACACAGCTTTGGCACAAGGCGCTGGGCGATAACGGCACTAAGACTATACGCAAGCACAAAAAGATCCCCGCCCTCATCGCGTATACGCTCCATTGCCATAAATGCCGTTGCCGTATGCAAGGTTGAATAGACCATATGACCGCTGTGGGCAGCTTTGAGTGCAATCTGCACGCTTTTTTGATCGCGCATCTCCCCAATCACTATCACATCGGGATCTTGACGCATCACCGATTTCATCGCCCCTTCAAAATCAAATCCGATCGCTTCATTGACTTGGTACTGCGTGACAAAATCAAGCTTATACTCAATAGGATCTTCAATCGTATAGATGATCTCATTGAGCCTATCTCGCTTGCTCAAAATAGAGTTAAGCGTTGTCGTTTTGCCGCTTCCTGTAGGTCCCACAACTAAAAAAAAGCCGTTTTTTTGCATCGAAAAGTGAGAAAGATGCTCATACATCGGGTGGCTGCTTGGGAAAATCGATCCCAAAGATTTCAATCCCCGGGTGCGGCTAAGGATTCTAATAACGATATTTTCACCGTGATTTGCAGGCGCTATCTCTACCCTAAAATCAACAGCTGCCCCCTCAAATTCCATCTCAAACCCGCCGCTTTGCGGGGTTTTGATATTGACTAAATCAATCTCTGCTCGCTCTTTTATAATAAAAGAAAACCGTGAAGCGAGATCTTTATTAAGCAGATATTTTGCCTCTACCTTGCCATCTACTCGAAGCCTGAGCCAGTGAAACTCTTCATACGGGTTAATGTGGATATCACTAGCTCCTTTTTTCAAACTATAGTGTAGCACCATATCAAACAGATGTGCCACTTCCATATCGTTTGCATCTTGGGCATTGAACTGTTTGATCGTTTTTTCTATCTTTTGCGGGTCTACGGCGATAAGCTTGCGAAACTTTGCATCAAACTCTTTAACGGGGATAACCGTTTGCGTCACGGTTTTATTAAACTTTTGGGATAACTCTTTGAGAATATTTTTGCCTAAAAGCTTTTTGACCTCTATAACAACTTCGTTTGCACTCTCATTTTGAATGACAAATTCATACTCTTTAAGCAGTTCAATATCGGTACGTTGTGTTGATTTTTTGTAGATGAAGTTGTGCTGCATCGCAATTGCTGCGATAGACTTATCAACTCCTAGGTTACGGTAATAGTACTGCTCTTTTTCGCAGATATCAAGTTGCTTTGGGGTCAAGACTTTTTTTATGTTCATAGGTTGTATTTTACCATAAACTCAGCGGGCTATATAGTATCTTGCTAGCAGCTTGCCGCTTTGTTCAAACGTTTCATACTGATGAAGCGAGTAGCTTTCGTGTAACTTTTCCAACACCTCTTCCAAATCACTCCCTATAGTAGCGGCAGTTTGGATATACAATGCATCCCCGTTTTGCGTAGCGCTAAAATCATCAAAACCACTCGGTGC
>JBNJHJ010000134.1:0-1857 GCA_051748365.1 Campylobacterota bacterium | reverse complement strand
CTTTTGGCATAAAAAAAGAATCATACCCATCAAGCAAATATGGAGGGTCACTTTGACACTCAAGCTCATACACGGGCGTATCATTTGCTTCGCTGCCGCCCATTTGCGTAGGAAGAGAATCGCTTATGTTTTTACAATGAAGTGCAGCTTGCGTTATAGAAGAAAGGTGTGTTTGTAGCGTTGTAGTGAGTGCACTTTGTTGATAAAATCCAAAATTGGCGTAATTGTAAAAAAGCGTTGCCATAACCCCGCTAAGGGCTATGACTACAAGCAGTTCAACAAGTGAAAACGCTTTTTTCACACGCTTAGTTAGCTTCTTTTAAGATAACAATCTCTTTTGACGCTCCCGTGCCAAAACAAAAGGCATTACCTAGTGCCGCATAAACTACCTCCGAAGCTCCAAAGTCTTGACCGTCACTTACCGTTAAATCTTCATCTGAATCAATCATATTATTAAACACAGCACAATACTCTTCATCATCCGTTGCAGGCGTTGCATCATCAATCGGGAATGAAAATGCAATATCATCTACCGTACTTCCCGTATAGTCGGTATTTGTTTCAATACTCCATCCGGATGTACCGATTTCAGTTACCGCAGGAGGGATTTCACTTAAGATCATAACATTTGATGCATTCAAATCGGTAATATCCGTCGGTGCCGTTCCCACTTGTGCTTGATACACATCATACGCATTAGAAAGTTGTCTTGCTTGATCCATGAGTGATGCAACTCTTGCTTTTTTTGCCGAAAGGTCGGTGTTCATAAAGTTTTTATAGTATTGAAAACCGATAACGCTAATAACCCCAAAAAGTATAATAGCTATCATCATCTCCACAAGCGATATACCGTTTCGCATACCCGTTACTTTTATCATCTCTACATCCTTTTAGTCCCTCTACGCATTCCATTGCGCAGGTTTAGATATTTGTATGACTTTAAATCGGCAAGATTAGCGATATCTTAAGGCAAAAGGTTCAAATTTGATCAAAAACCCGTAGCGGCTTTCATTACACTGCCTTCCCATACAGCTACTTTGAAGCGTCACCGTATCGTTTTTAATACTATGAAGCACTCTTTTAAGCATCAAATAACTGTAGGTATCTTTGATCGTCCCGCTAATAACAAGCGTTGTATCTGCAACTGACACCGATCCTTCAAGCTCTAATTTTTGTAAAATATTTTCATACTCGGCTCTTTTTTCATGCAGCTGCGAAGCGTTGAGTTTTGTCACTACCGGTTTTTGGATATCTTGTTTTATCTTTTGTAGTGATGCTATCTCCTTTTCTAACTGTTTTGTTTTGCTCACCCCGTCGATAAAATAGAGATAACTGCCTACCGAGACCGTGCCTAAAAGTACAATCACAAAAAGAATAAGATTAATTTTTTTCATAACAGTACCTCACAAATCCGCTTTCTTTTGAGATAATATCCACCGCATCAAAACGGTATTTATCAAGCGCACTGCCTTTATTGCTTACAAGTTCTACACAAAAGCGTCCCCCATTAAAGCTAAATTGCTGCAACCGTGAACCGGTTTGTTTTGTGATCTTTTCCACACGGTTTAAAACCTCCACGCTGTCAACCTTTTCAATCTGCTTGAGCGCTTGTTGTAACTGCTTATTCACTATCGCTTCATACTCTTTTTCAAGCTGGTGTTTTTGTGCTTCATAGGTTTTGTATTTTTGCATATACTCATGACCGCTTATCCCCGCAAACGCAATAAGCGTGATAAAAAAAAGCATAACGGCCAGACTCAAAACAAGCTCCGTTTTACTTTTTTGTAAATTTACAAGCTGCAGTGTTTGCCCGTTAAAGTTATCGGCTATTATGACGCTATATTCACGCTCTTTTGC
>JBNJHJ010000133.1:0-5074 GCA_051748365.1 Campylobacterota bacterium | reverse complement strand
GCACACTTTTTATAGTCCGTTTGTTTTGATTGCGGACATGTTGCATCAAGACACACTTTGTTGATAAATACTTTCTCATCAAACCACGGTACAAATACTAGCCCTCTTGGAGGTCTGTTTCTACCTCTTGTTTCTACTCTTGCTTTCACTTTTCCACGTCTACTCTCAATCCAGCAAAGTCCGCCTTGAGTTACGTCATATTTTTTTGCATCTTGAGGATGCATGTAACACAACGCTTCTGGAACGGCTCTGTAAAGTTCAGGAACTCGCATCGTCATCGTTCCACTGTGCCAGTGCTCAAGCACACGACCCGTAGATAGCCATACATCATACTCGTTATCTGGCATTTCAGGAGGATCCATATAGGGTCTAGCAAAGATTTTTGCTTTATTTTTGAGTGATTTTTTTGTTTTATTGGTGATACTGTTGAGATCACCGCTTGGCAATGCTTTGGCAAGCTTTCCATAAAACGCAAAATCCCCAAAATTCTCTTTTTTGGCGTAAGGATCGTATTGAGAATTAAATCTCCACTGTGTCTCTTTCCCATCAACCACGGGCCATTTCAATCCTCTTACTCTGTGGTACGTATCAAAATCGGCTAAGTCGTGTGCGTGTCCTCTACCAAAATACGCATACTCTTCAAAAAGGTATTTATGGATAAAGAAACCATATCCCTTAAACACTTTACCGTCACTTCCGACAACGTTTCTGCTATCGCCGTAACCTTCGGAGTTATCATACCCTTTTTGGATAGGGTCGTTTTTATCGAGCTTATAACTTCTTGCATCTTCATTGTTATACAAAATATCAAACATCGTGGTATCTTCGCTATACCCCATCTTTTTAGCTTCACCGATTACATCGGGAAGTTTTGTACCGTCTCTAAGCGTCCACTCACCCCAAAGATCTTTCACCGTAAAGCGTTTTGAAAGTTCTACCCACTGCCAGGTATCACTCATCGCATCGCCTACAGGGATGACTTGCTGTCTCCAGTGCTGTGTTCTTCGTTCTGCATTTCCGTATGCGCCCCATTTTTCATAGATCATCGCACTTGGCAGCACTAGGTCGCTTACTTTTGCAGAAATTCCGGGATAGCCGTCACTTGTTACAATAAAGTTATCCATCTGGCGTGCTGCTTTTACCCAGTGAAGCGCACTTGCAGTATCTTGATACGGGTTACAAACATTTACCCACGCAAACTTCATAAATCCATCTTCTAAATCTCTATGGATCTTCATAATATGTTGATTTCCGATAGGATTGATAGTCCCTTCGGGCACTTTCCATTTTGTCTCGACAATCTGTCTATGCTTTTTATTTGCAACCATCATATCCGCAGGCAGTCTGTGCGTAAATGTTCCGACCTCTCTTGCCGTTCCACATGCACTGGGTTGTCCTGTGAGTGAAAACGCACCGCTTCCGGGTTTTGCTTGTTTGTTGAGTAAAAAGTGCACATTGTATGAAAGCGTATTTACCCATGTTCCACGGGTGTGTTGGTTCATCCCCATCGTCCAGAAACTTACGACTTTTCGCCCTTTTTCGATGTAAAGGTTTGCTAGAGTTTGCAGTTTTTGTTTGTAATCCTCTAGTGATTCATCAGGATCACCTTTTGCAATTTTTGCTACATAATCAAGCGTATACGGCTCTAGAAACTTTTTATAATCTTCAAAAGTAATTTCCCAGTGCTTAAGCCCTGCGGGTTTCATCTCCATCATATCGCCCTCTTTATAACCAAAAGGCTCTAATGCAGGAGCTTCTTTTTGAGAAACCGCTTTTTGCATCTCTTTTGCGATCGTTTCCATCTCTTTGTCAGTGTATTTACCCTCGACAATCGACTTTTCATCGTCTCGGCGCATTCCATACCCGATATTTACCGGTTGTGATGCAAACACCATATATTGATTAACAAAATCCCAATCGATCGCTTCGGGGTGATTGTACACGATTTCGCGCGCTATATAGTTCCAGATCGCTAAATCGGTATTTGGTGAGAAGATGATCTCAATATCTGCTAAGTCCGAAGTTCTATGCGTATAGGTTGACATATTGATAACTTTTACACGATCAGGATCGCTGAGTTTTCTATCAGTAACTCGCGACCAAAGAATCGGGTGCATCTCCGCCATATTTGCGCCCCATGAAACAACGGTATCGGTAATCTCGATATCATCATAACATCCACTTGGCTCATCGATACCAAAAGTTTGATAAAAGCCCACAACCGCACTTGCCATACAGTGTCTAGCGTTTGGATCAAAAGCGTTACTTCTAAATCCACCCTTCATCATCTTTTGTGCCGCGTACCCTTCCATAACGGTATACTGCCCGCTTGCAAATATGCCCACACCTTCAGGTCCACTGTGTTTGAGTGCTTTTCTAATGTGTGTTTCCATCTCGTCAAACGCTCTTTCCCAGCTTACGGGTTTAAAGTTTCCTTTTTTATCAAAGTTTCCATCTGCATCGACTCTAAGAAGCGGCGTTTTTAATCTATCTGCCCCATACATGATCTTTGCGTTAAAGTACCCCTTAATACAGTTTAACCCTCTATTTACAGGTGCTGCAGGGTCACCTTTAACGGCAACAATTCTACCGTTTTTAGTAGCCATCATAATCCCGCATCCCGTTCCACAGAAACGACACGCAGCCTTATCCCATCTCCAATTGCTTTGCGCTTGATCCGCTTGAGCTTGAAGCTCACTTGGAACACTCATTCCAACTGCAGCAGCAGCTGAAGCAGCAGCAGAGCTTTTTAGAAAATCTCTTCGTGATACTGACATCTTCTCTCCTTTTAAAGTTTCATATCAACTACAATTTTAACGATATGAAAAAGAGATTTACTTGACCTATGTCAAATCACAAAATGTTATGAATATTTTCTATAAACTCTCACCACGCCAAAGAGGTTGTACAGGTGGTATAAGCTTAAAAGCGTAAAAATAATTGCAAAAGGTAACTTTTGTTGGGTGATGATTGCAAAAAGTAAAAGAAGATATGCAGTGCAATGGAGTAAAAAGCAATAACGCATATGGGCAGTGCCAACCATCTCTTTCATTGTAGGAATATCAAATCTTGCTTTTGCACTGAGAAAAAACCAGGTCAAAAAGGGCAGTATCTTGTAAATCATGGCACTGATGACGCTGTAGATAAATCCATAGCCAAACACCGCATAGGCAAGTTGGGGCTGTTTAAAAAGCAGTAAAACACTGCTGATACAAAGTGACGCCATTGCCATATACCAATATTTTACGCTGTAATCGGTAAGCTTTCGCTTTCTGTTTTTAAGCGTATGGATCATGGAAAGGCTATAGATAATAACAACACTTAAAAGCAGCAGCTTTGCAAACTGCTCTGCCCCGTAAAAGCTGCTTAGCAGATAAAGAAGCAGTGACAAAGACAGCGCAGCAACAAAAGCAGTTTTCACTCTTTTGCTAAAATCTTTAGCAACCCAAAACATCGGGATCACTTGAAACGATACGCCCATCACAAGCAACACCGTCCATCCATACAGCGCTAAGTGCATATGCCAATTCTTATACAGTGCAAGTGCGCTAAAATCACCGCTTACGTGTGCATAGAGCATCAAAACCCCGACAACGGTTGCAAGCATTAGAAAAAAAGTCGCTAAGGCTATAGAGGCGATGGAGATATTTTTTGTTCTGTTTTGCAAAGTTTTAAAAATAATGCTACTGCTAAAAACAGCCACTGCCCCAAACAGTGCACTTGCTGCAAGGATAAAAAGCGTGCTATTATAAAAAGAAAAACCAAAAACAAAGCTAAGCAATCCAAGATGCAGAAAAAAATAGACAACATTGCTCAAGGGTTTGATATTTTTAAAAGTAATCCCCCCTACAACGGGCAGAAACTGAAACACCGCTCCAACCATCGTAAAGCCCATAAATCCAAGCGTCATAAGGTGCAAAAAAATCGGATCATACAATCCGCCGCCGCTAAAAAGTAGATATACTCCCCCAAGCAGTGCATACAAAAATCCTGTTAAAAAAAACTTTACCGTAGCGCTATAGGGAGGCGCTTGATCAAGACTTAATCCTGCAAAAACCATAACTTCTCTTTATTAGAACTCTCATAGATATAAACGATCACTTGCCCCTCATGAGTGAGAGTAGTTTCGCACAAACCCTTTTGTTCTAAGATATCATAGAGCCGACATGGACGCATGCGGTGGATCACTTTGATATAGCTTTGCCCATCAAGTTTTTCCAGCGCCGCAGCGATCTGTACAAGAGGCTGCGGGGCTTCAAGCGCACTAACATCAACAACTATTTCATGCAGTTTGCTCATACGATCTCTTGCATCTTTTCTATCGTAGCTTGGGCATCAAGCGTGCTATCGGCAAGATTGTACATCATCTGCTCCTCTTTCATATTATGCTGTCCCATAATAAAAAGCAGATTTTCACACAGCCCTAAAAACTTCTCTTTATTTTCTTGCTCTAGTGCTGCTTGCATCTGATGGAACACGCCTCGCATCTGATCGTGTTCCATCACCATCACGCCGGTTGGGTTACAACCTCCCGCAGCATGTTCGTTAAACTCGGCAAACATCACCGACTCCTCCATCTCAAAATGGTGCAGCATATGGTTTTTAAACGCTGCAAACGCCTCTTTTGCCGTGTTATAATCGCTTTTATCTACAAGCATCTCTAAGTTTGCAAACTCTTCATCACACGCACGGTGGTCTTTTGTCATAAATTCATTAATTGTCATCTTCTATTCCTTTATTCTATTGTTGCTTACCATTGTAGAAAAATTTATCATCTTCGTCATTGACCAATATCAAGAAGCGACAAAACTATAATAGTGTAACTTAAATTTATTAGTAGTGTTTAGAAAATAATATGTAAAGTTTAAACTACACTTTAAACATTTGTGATAAACCAAAAAACGATTCAAACGATTGTAACTATGCAGTGCGTTGCCAAGAGCTTGAAAGAAAGCTTAGAAAAAGCTTTTAAAATTAACAAATAATTAACACGTTCTTATTACAATAATAACGCAAACTTAAATAACTTAGGAAAAAATATAAAAGGATGTGTTATGAAAAAACTGTTACCCTC
>JBNJHJ010000132.1:0-5078 GCA_051748365.1 Campylobacterota bacterium | reverse complement strand
TTTGGGTCAACTCTTTGAGTTTTGAGGAGGTAAAATCTTCTAAAGCATCAAGCTGTGCAAGATCGACTTTGATCCCCTCAAGCTCCATATCAAGTAGCACATTGATAAAGGGGTTTTCCACCTCTTTGGCTAAATCCAAAAACTCCTTATCAAGGAGATTTTTGAGTTTGTGATAGAGTAAAAAGGTCATCCATGCATCTTCACTTGCATAAAAGCACGCTTTGCCCATCTCTACGCTTGCAAAGGTATCTCCCCGTTTGACAAGAGCGCTAAAGGGCTTCATCGTGTAGTGAAAAAAGCGTTGCGCCATCGCATCAAGCCCATGCTTAAGACCGGGGTTTAAAAGCCATGAAAGGATCATCGTATCGGCTTTGATATCTGCTGATCCTACGCCGTATTTGTGCAGTACCTTCAGGTCGTATTTGATATTTTGTCCGATAACTTGAGCACTAAAAATCTTTTTGATCGCTTTTAAGGCATCTTCTAACGCAACTTGATTGCCTACTCCTAGGTAGCTATGGGCTATAGGTACGTAGTATGCTTTTTGCTTATCACAACAAAAACTAAATCCTACTAACTGCGCATCGGTAGCATCAATAGAGGTGGTTTCGGTATCAAAAGAGATAACTGTCTTAGATGTCAAAGTATCAAGTACTTTATCAAGCTTTTGTTTTGTATCAAGCAAGATTGCGTCAAACTCTAAGCTTTGCCGAGGCTTTTTCGTATCTTCTTCAATCCGTGCTAAAACGCGCTGCAACTCATAGTGCTTCAATTGCTGCTTAATCTTTTGCAAAGGATTGTTGATTAAAGCGCATTTGGTGATATCAAAATCCAAGCTTACGTCATCTCTAAGTGTTACTAACTGCTTAGAGATAAATGCACTTTCTTTACCCTCAAGCAAAAGTTTTTTGACTCTAGGCGTGCCGGCAATATCGATATTTTCATAAATCTTTTCTAGTGAACCAAACTGCTCAATCAGTTTTTGTGCCGTTTTAGCTCCAACCCCTTTAACTCCGGGGACATTATCGGCGCTATCACCTACAAGCGCTTGATAATCGATAAACTGCTGCGGGGTGACGCCGTATTTTTTCATGCACGCATCGGCATCGATATCAACGCGCTTGATAGGATCGTACATGTGAATCGAGCCGTTGATGAGTTGATATAGATCCTTATCGTGGCTAACGATCTTGACGTTGTATCCCGCTTCTTTTGCCTCTTTTGCAACTGTTGCGATCACATCATCGGCTTCGAAACCTTTTTTAGCAAGTGAAGTTAATCCCATCTGTTCTATCCACTCAATGGCAATAGGCAGCTGCTTGAGTAGGTCTTCGGGGACTTCGCTTCGGTGGGCTTTGTAGTTTGCGTCGATATCATTTCGAAAGCTTTTGCCCTCGCTATCAAGCGCAAAGATGAGATAATCGGTCAAGTGCTCTTGTTCAATGCTAGCAATAAAATTGGCAAAGCCCGTTAAAAGTCCCGTGGGAAAGCCCTCTTTGTTTTTTAGAGGAGGCAGGGCAAAGAAGCTGCGAAACAAAAATCCAAACGTATCGATGACTGTTACGGTTTTCATGCAATCTCTTTTAAGACGTTTTCCAATGCTTGGGGGTCAAGATCGGTTTTTTGAGCTAGCTTGAGCGCTTTGTTGATGCTTCTTTCGGTCAAGCAAAACCTAGGAGATGCCGCAATGCGCGCTATTTTTAATATCCAGCCGGCGTGGCTGCTTGGATTGGAGCTTTGTTTGATCAGCTCAATTAGCTCTTCGTTGAATTTCCAATGCTTTAAAATCTCGGCACTGAGTGTGGCAGCAGTAGTATCTACATAACTTTTTTCGGTGCGTTCGGTATCGTAGTTGATATCAAGATCGGCTAAAAATTGTGATGTTTCATTGTCTTTTATCACTTCACTTGCAATGAGCAGCATACCGATATCTTGTAGCATCGCAGCGAGTTCTAGGGTAGAGGAATCTTCTATGTTTGGGTGCCATTTTGTTACGATTTTAGCTTGGAGTATGGAGCTTTGCGAAAATTGATTGGTTGTAATGCCGTAAGGCTCTAAATCTGCATCCAACGCTTTTCTTACGGTAATTTGGGTGACTAGGTTTTTAAGCGGTTTAAACCCAAGCAGCATCACCGCTTGTTTGATCGATTTGATGTCGGATTTGAAACTGTATGCAGCGGAGTTTAAACTTTTAAGCACTTCTGCAAGCAGCATCGGGTCTTTTTCAATCAGCTTTGTAACCTCTTGCGGATCAAAATCCTCATGGCTTGAGATTGAACGCAACTTTTGTGCCGTTTCGCTTAGCGGCGGTAAAGAACTAATCTTTGTAAAAATCGTACTCACTCTATTTCCTTTGTAACAAAATTTCTTTTTGCAGCTTTGATATGGTGGATATCATACTCAATCTGATTATCATCGATGCTGCCTTCTAGGATTTTAGATAATCCGTATGTGGTGGTAAAATCGATCCAGTCGTACCGTAGATCATTTTTGAGCAAGTTAGCATTGCCTACATCACGACTATCTAGCTTTTTGATCGAGTTTGCAATAAGCAGGTTTTCTCGGTCTTTGTGTTGGGTTAGTCGCAAAATATTTGGATTATACAGAATCTGGGTTGTATAGATCTGTTTGGGTTCTATATCATACAGTGTCATCTGCGACAAAAACATCGTTGCCGATACAAGCGGAAGGTTGATAAAGACTTTTTGTTCATGCAGCTGATTTTCATAGCGCTTGAGAAGGTTTTTGAGATTGCTCGCGTTGTCGATTTTTATATGCCTTTTGACCTCATAACTCTCCTTGACAAAACCGTCAATCTGCGCAATCACTGCAGAATCTGATGAGATGAGCGTGATTTTATCTTGTGCTACCTCTTTTTCAAACGATTGTACTTGCTTTTTATAATCGATACCGCCAAAGATTATCTTAGCGTTGTCGCACTCAAGGTTTTGTGAGTGCAGTGTCGGGATGTAGAATTTATTTTGTAACTTTGTATCGCAAAGTGTTTGCGCAATATCATTTGTAACCGGTGCAATGACGATGTCGTATCGGCGGTTTTGGATATTTTGAAGTGCTGTAGGCTCTGTAGCGGCATCAAAAACAGTAATCTCAAACTCCATATTGTTTGTCAGCATCGTTGTGATGGCACTATTTACGGTACTTGTAGCGTATCTTCCTATCTCCTTTTTGGGCATAAAAAATGCAATCTGGTAGAGTTTTGATTCTTTTATCTCTTGTACATTAAGAATCTGTTTGTGGGCATAGAGTAGTTCGCTCATCAAAGCATCATGCTCTTTTTGTGCAAGCAGGGTAAGGATAAAACCCTCTTTGTAAAGTTTTGCGTAATCACTTTTGTCAAACTCTTGTGTATTGAGATTGAGTATAGATACGTGAGGCAAAGCGATGTTTGAAAGCATAAAGCTTTTGGCATTGAGTGAAATACACAGCAGTAAAATAAGTATAATTTTCATAGAAAGCTCTTTATTTTTAATAGGTCTTCATAACTTTGCGTCTTCATTGATGGATTGCGCAGTAGATAGCTTGGATGATACGTAGCGATTAGTTTAAATTGTGGCATGTCAATAATCTCTCCTCTAGCTTTTGTAATAGATAACTTTTGACCCGTCAAATGTGCAAAAGCCGTAGCACCGAGCGCAACGACAAGTTCTGGTTCTATTATCTGCAATTGCTTGTCTAGATACCCCTTGCACTCAAGAACTTCGCTTGCACCGGGCGTTGCATTATTTGGGGGGCGGCATTTGAGGATATTGGTGATATATACCTCTTGCCTTTTTACTTCCAAAACATTTTCTATCATCTTTGTAAGCAGGGCTCCCGATCTGCCGACAAAGGGTCTTGCCGTATGGTCTTCAGTCTCCCCGGGAGCTTCTGCGACAAAAACGATCTTGCTGTTTGCATCTCCTTCGCCAAAGACGGTGTTGGTGCGTGTTTTTGCAAGTTTGCAAAGGTGACAATTTGCTACCTGTTGGCGCAAAGCTTGCAGTGTATCAGGTAGATCCATCACCGATTGCACATCACCTTGTGTGTCGATCAAATCAGTATAATTATACCCTAAGTTTTTTAAGCTGTACAACCGCTTTAGATGCAGCAAATTTGTTAATTTTTTCATAAAGAAAGTATATCTAAGAGTTGCAAAAAAATAGCTTTTGAGAGATTGAAGTAAAGAGAAGTTTGCATTAAAAGACGTTAGAGAGAAGACTCTCTAACAATTGATTATGCTACGGTTACCTCTTTGGGATCACTTTCCCAAATACCGTGTTTTGTACAGTATGCGTGTGCTACGAGTTTCATCTTTTTGCCTGTAGGTACGATATAAAAAGTTACAGTCAAATGTCCCTTTTCATTGCCTAAAACACCTGCGACAAAATCACTGTGGCACAACTGTGTTTCACCGTTAAAAAGTGTGATACTTTTGATGTAGTGATCAAAATCATCAGGGTGTGTATACTCATCACCCATCTTTACCGTTACGGCAAAGGGTTCACCCGCTTTTGCAGAATCTTCACAGTGGATAAACGCAGAGTGTCTATCGATAAAGTCTTTCTTAGCTTCTTTTTCTACTTGGTCTATGTCAACATATCTATTAATCTTTGGCATATTAAATCCTCCATATAAAATTTGTCTTGCGAAATTAGTATAGTCAATTTGGGATAAAATTTCTCTTAAATATCTAAAGATAAATAGAACTTTTGTTACAATTACTCTTTGAAATTGAGCTACATTAACAAAAGGATAGAAAAGATGAATATCGAAATGACACCGGAAGTATTGGTAAAACAGCTTGGTATGGGTGATAGTTCGCATGAGATAGAGCAGATGCAAAAAGTGATAGACAATACCGACGGGTTTGAAAAATTTGCATCACATATTATTAGTTTAAACGATTATTTACAGCATGTCAAAGGCTATATCGCACTTTCAAATAGTGTGAATAAGTTAAAAATCAAGTGTGATGAGAACGATTCCAAAGAGATACTGGAAGAGTTTCACGAAAAAGTACAGTCTTGGGCAAATAAATATAAAGTAAAATTAGAAAAAGTTCACAATAAGGAAACTTA
>JBNJHJ010000131.1:0-5106 GCA_051748365.1 Campylobacterota bacterium | reverse complement strand
GTGCTACCTTTGTTTTGCAATAAGAACCCCTTCGATCACTTCATCGATATCCCCATCAAGTATGGATTCTACTTGTGAATAGGCGATATTGCTTCGTGTATCTTTGATCTGTTGGTAGGGGGCTAAGACATAACTTCGTATTTGGTGTCCCCACCCGATCTCGCTTTTTTCTACCCCGTCCACTTGGGCTTGCTTTTTTTCAAGTTCAAGCTCATAGAGTCTACTTTTGAGCATCTTCATCGCCGTTGCTTTGTTTTTGTGCTGGCTTCTATCGTTTTGACACTGCACGACGATGCTTGTAGGGGTGTGGGTGATGCGGATAGCACTTTCTGTTTTATTGACATGCTGCCCGCCTGCACCGCTGGCTCTATATGTATCGATGCGCAAGTCTTTCTCCTCAATCTCAATATCGATATCATCATCAATCTCAGGGCTAACCATCACGGATGAAAAGGAGGTGTGGCGTCTTGCGTTGGAATCAAAGGGGCTGATACGAACAAGTCGGTGGATGCCGTTTTCAGCTTTTAAATAGCCGTAGACGTTTTCGCCTTTGATAAGAAAACTTACATCTTTAAGACCCGCTTCTTCGCCGGCTTGTTTATCAAGAATTTCAACACTAAAATCGTGGCGTTCTGCCCATCTAAGATACATTCGAAAAAGCATATCCGCCCAATCTTGACTCTCTGTTCCCCCTGCACCGGGGTGGATAGATACAATCGCGTTTGCGCCGTCGTGTTCCCCGCTTAGCATCACTTCTACTTCAAGCTTTTTGATCGATCGCTGCAAAGTAGGAGCATCGTCAAATACTGCTTGTAGCGTCTCTTCGTCATCTTCTTCCTTTGCCATCTCAAAAAGCTCTTTGGCATCGCTTAAGTTTTGTTGCAGCTGCGTAAAATGGCTTAAAATCTTTTCTATCTTGTTTTTTTCCTGCCCGATCTTTGCCGCGGCTTTTGCATCTTCCCAAAAGCTTGGATCGTTTTGCAACTCTTCGATCTCTGCGCTGCGCGCGGCTAATTTTTCGGGGGCTATAATGCCTTCTATATTGCTAATCTTTTCATCTAGACTTTTTAACAGTTCACCGTATTGATAACTATCCAAAATTATTCCTCTATCGTTAAAGTTTTTACTTATTATAACATCTCATCATAAGAAACAAGTTCACCGCGTCTGAGTCTGGGCAAAATCTTTGTTTTTATTTGGCGCAGTAGCTTTGCTTTGGTGGCGTAATCGATATCTTGGGTCGGAAGCTGTTTAAGACGGTTTTCATAATATTTTTTGAGCACTTGCAGCAGTGCAGCGTTGAGTTCTTGCGGCGTGAGTGGTACGATAGAATCATCGATATCGATCTTTATTAGCAGCGACGCATCATAGTTTTCACGGCAAAGTTCTTGCATCTCTTTGTAATGGGTGGTAAACATCTGTGGGCTACATACATCAATAACGCTATAGAGGGCGTTTTTATTTTCAAGAACGGTTTTGATGATGCTTTGTTCGGTAACATCGACTTTGGTTTTATGAATTGCACTGCTAAGTTCTTGCGTGTTTTGGACTTTAAACAGTGAGGGGCGTACCCCTAAAGCATCGGCAGCGTAGGGGACAAACTCCTCTTTAACTATCTCACTAAGCGCTCGAAGTAGCGATTGGATCTGTTTAAAGGCATCTTCTTTTTCTTTGGGGTTTGTCAGATTGTAACTTGTGAGCGTAGTATCAACGATAAATTCAAAAAAGGGTTTTGCCTCGTTTAGCATCTGCGCTACTTCGTTTTTTTTGTTTTGTGCGATCATATCGGCGGGGTCTTTGCCTTGAGGAAAGAGCACGACGCCGCCTTCATAGTTTGAAGCAAGTAGCATCTTCGCTGCTTTTAACGCTGCTTGTACGCCCGCGCTATCGCCGTCATAGGCTAAGATCACGCGTGGATCGGCTTTTTTTAGTAGCGGCAGATGCTCGCTTGTAAGAGCCGTGCCCAGTGTGGCAACGGCGGTGTTAAAGCCTGCTTGATGCAGCATGATCACATCGATGTAGCCTTCGGTGACGATGAGGGTTTTTTGTTCATAGATATGGGTTTTTGCAAAGTTATAGCCATACAACACGCGGGATTTGTTAAACAGCTTTGTTTGCGGGGAGTTGATATATTTTGCGGGGTGATTCGTGATCGTTCTGCCGCCAAAGCCGATGATCTGGTCATTGGCACTAAAGATAGGAAAGGTGATACGCTCGATAAAACGCCCATAGTAGCCGCCCCGTTCGTTTTTTGCTACAACACCCACTTCATCTGCTGCGGGAAGGGGGATGTGGTTTTGGGTGAGGTAGTTCATAAACTCTGCATTTGTCGGTGCGTATCCGATACCGAATTTTTCAATAGAGTTTTGTGAAATGCCTCTATCTGTAAGATAGCTTGTATGGCTTTGTGAAAGGTTTTTGAAAAACCACTGCTGCAGATTATCAAGCACTCTTTTATTGTTTGATTGGTCGCTGCCGTTTCCTTTGGTGTAGTGGAGGGTGAAGTTGTACTCTCTTGCAAGTTTTTCTATCGCTTCGGGGTAGTTGAGCTTTTCATATTCCATCACAAACTTGATACTATCGCCGCTTGCACCGCACCCAAAGCAGTGATAGATCTGTTTTGCGGGGCTGACGACAAAGCTTGGTGATTTTTCATCATGAAAGGGGCACCGTGCTTTGTAGTTAGCTCCTGCTTTTTTAAGCTCTACATAATTGCCTACGACATCGACGACATCAAGGCTGTTTTTTAAACTTTCGATAGAGGATTGTTCAATCATCTGAATTTAGTATCCTTGTAGAGTATTTATGATATTATATCATACAAAAAGCATGTAAAAAGGATAGCAAGTCAGTGGAAAACTTTTTTATCGATACGGATGATCCTCTTTTTAGTATTATATTTTTTATATTCTTTATTTTAGCCATTGTAGTGATCAATTATAGTTATGAACTTTATAAACAAAAGGCACAAAGAAGGTCTCTTTTTAGCTTTTTGCAAAACTTTGAGGGCAAAAAGCAAGCGCTTGATCTGCAAAACCTGCACTACCACCCAAGTATCGTTAAGCCTCTGTCTTTGCTTGCAAAATCGTTTGAAAACAGCGGAGAGTATGAAAAATCGATAGAGATCTATCTGTTTTTACTTGAACATATCCGCGATGTGGGGCAGCGCATGATCTTTATGGAACTTCTTGGCAAAACCTATCTGCATGCGGGGTTCATGGCAAAAAGTCGAGATATCTTTTTGCAAGTACTTAAGCAGCGTCCGCGAAACACCGAAGTGTTGAACTATCTTTTGATCGTGTATGATCAACTCAAACGCTATGAAAAAGCAAAAGAGATGATTGAACCGTTGCAGATTCTAGGACAAGATGTGAGCCATATTCAAAACTATCTTGATTTTAAAATAGGGAGTGATACCGCTGCTGTGATCAAAAAAGATAAAAATCTGGTGCGTATGGGGATGAGTAAACTTTTTAGAGAAGATGTCGCTGCTGCTTGGAAACTGTATGAAAGTGAAATGTTTGACGATATCGTTGATATTTTGTGGTACCAAAGCCGCGCAACGATTGATTTTACCGTTGTGCAGCAGCATCGGGAGTTAAAAGCACTGTACTTTGCCAAAGGGTTTATTAAAGAGGAGTGCAGGGCAAAGGATTTTAATATCAACTTGCTTGCAGCGGCTAAAAAAAGCGGTATGCACGCAACGCTTACGTTTAGTTATATTTGCAAAAGTTGCAAAAGCAGCTTTCCGCTGAGTTTTGATCGGTGTCCAAACTGCTTGAGCATCAACAGTGCAAAGGTCAAGGTCCATGTCTCAAAAGCGCAAGCATTAGATAGTGAAAGTTTTAGTTAAGAGGTGAGGATGAAGCAGGTACAACTTTTTAGTGACGGATCAAGCTTGGGCAACCCGGGTCCGGGAGGCTATGGCGGAATTTTGCGCTACAAAGATACACAAAAAGAGTTTAGCGGAGCACATGAACACACAACAAACAACCGCATGGAGCTTACGGGCGTGATAGAGGGGTTGAAACTGCTTAAACAGCCGTGCAAGGTTGAGGTGGTGAGTGATAGCAGTTACGTGGTCAATGCGATCAATGAGTGGCTGGCTAACTGGGTAAAAAAAGATTTTAAAAAGGTAAAAAATGAAGACCTGTGGCAAGAGTATATCAAAGTAGCCAAACCCCACAAGATAACCGCGCGCTGGGTTCGCGGGCATGCAGGGCATGAAGAAAATGAGATATGTGACACTTTGGCAAGGCAAGAGGCACAAAAGATAGCGCATCGCGCGTAATAAAACACAGAGGCAAAGGAGGAAAAGATGATTGAAAAGTTAGAAAAAGCGCTTGATTATACGTTTAAAGATGAGCGGTTGATTATTGAGGCTTTAACGCATAAAAGTTATAAAAAGCCTTACAATAATGAGCGGCTTGAGTTTTTGGGTGATGCGGTGATTGATCTGATCGTCGCGGAGTTTTTGTACTTTAAGTTTGAGGGGTCTGATGAGGGGATACTTTCTAAAACAAGAGCATCGATTGTCAATGAAGCGGGGCTTGCAAAGCTTGCGAAGATGATCAATTTAGGCGAGTTTTTGCTTATCTCTAATGCCGAGGAGAATAATGAGGGGCGTAATAAAAGCTCTTTGACCTCTAACGCTTTTGAAGCGGTGATGGGTGCTATCTATCTTGAAAGCGGGCTTAAAGAGGTAGAGCGGATCGTGATCGATATCTTAAACCGTGCGTATCCAAAGATCGATCTGCAAACGCTTTCAAAAGATTATAAAACCGCGCTTCAAGAGATTACGCAATCGCTTGAGGGAGTGACGCCTGAGTACGATCTTGTGGGCAGTCGCGGGCCTGATCATAAAAAGCTTTTTGAGATAAAGGTGAGCTTAAAGGGTAAAGAGTTGGCATGTGCTGTTGGCAAAAGTAAAAAAGATGCGCAGCAAAAGGCGGCAAAGATCGCTCTTGATGCGATAAAAGAGAGTATAGCAAATGAATAGATTTGGACAAAAGTTTAGTTTTACTAGTTTTGGAGAATCTCACGGCAAAGCGGTGGGGTGCGTTTTAGAAGGCGTTCCGGCGGGCTTGATGATCGATGAAGAGTTTA
>JBNJHJ010000130.1:0-5126 GCA_051748365.1 Campylobacterota bacterium | reverse complement strand
AAGACAAAACTTAAAAATAAGATTTCATAATAAGAGTTAATTTATCCTCTTTCTGATTCATTTTTTAAGAAACTATTGTGTATATTGCATTTACCGTTTGTAAAGTAACAATTTAATACAATGTTTTAAAATATATGATGAGGATTTATGATGACAAAAGAGGAAGCTTTAGAATTACTAGATGATAAAAAATTAGATATCGAGATAGTCAATAGCATCTATAACGATTTTTTAGAAGATGAAGAGGTTGTAGCGCTTGTGGCGATGAATATCAGTAGAAAAGTAAGCGTCGATAACCCGCAAGCTACCGCAAGTGATACGATGACGGACCTGCTGACAAAACTTTCAAGCCATGAGGATATGAGCGTTCGCTGGGCAGTGGCGAAATCGCCGCATACAAAACCTGAAGTTTTGCAAATATTAGCCGCTGATAGCGTTAATTTAGTGCGCGCACTGGTAGCAACCAATGCCAATACTCCTATTGCGTGTTTAGATGCGTTTATGGAGGATGAAAAGATTGTACGCGATGGACTTACGGGAAATCCAAACTGTCCGCAAGAGTTTTTAATTCGGCTTTCTCAAGATAGCGACAAGATGGTAAAGATGCGTGTAGCAAGTAACCCCGCAACACCAAAAGAGGTGTTACAAAACTTAGCAAAAGCCGAGGATAAAGACCTTTGCATCATTGCGCAAAAGGCTTTAGAGGGAACGCTTGAAGGAGTGGGCAAATGAAAAAGTTCAATAATGAATTAAAAGAGTATGAAGCATTAGAAAAGCAGCTCATGGCACTGTATCGAAGCGGTGTATATATCACGGCAAAAGATGTACAAGATGTAGGCAAGCAGTGTGGGTATGAACTGCCTCTTAAAGAGCGTGAAACTTCGCTGAGAAATCTTTTAGCCAAAGCCAAAGAGGATAAGAAACTGCTTGAGATTTTTGATGGATTGATCCATGTCATCGATGCAAAAGTAACACAATACGGGGAGTATGAAAGTGAGTATGAGGCGATAAAACCGCTTGTTGCTAGGTGGAAACAAAGAGCAGCGATGACAAAAACGGTGATCATCGCCGAAAAGAAAAAAGCAGCGCTAGAGGCAAGAGCTCATGAGTAAAGCGATCAAAAGCACACTGAAAAAGATAAAATATCCCAACCTTGGTAGAAATATTGTTGATCTAGGGATTGTCAAAGATATCAAAAAAGATCAAAACAGTGTCAAAATCACACTGTCGATGCAAAATGAGGCACTCTTTGAAGAGGTTGAAAAAAGTATTATCGATGCACTCAATGACTATAGCGTCGACGTAATCTTTGAAGCTAAAAAACAAAAATCCACCAACTACGGCTCTACACAAAAGCCCAATAACCGTGCAAGCTACGCTAAAAAAGTGATCGCTATAAGCAGCGGCAAAGGCGGCGTGGGTAAAAGCACCGTTTCGGTAAACGTAGCAGTAGGCTTAGCCCAAAAGGGGTATAAAGTAGGCTTGCTTGATGCGGACGTGTATGGACCAAGTATCCCTCGGATGTTGCAGCTTGAAAATGAACAACTGCGGTGGAATGACAAAGATAAGATCATACCGAGTGAAAATTTTGGGATCAAAGTGATGAGTGTGGGATTAACCACGCCAAAAAGCGATACGCCGCTTGTATGGCGAAGCAGTGTTGCCGTCAGCGCGCTGATTCAGTTTTTAGAAGATGTTGATTGGGGATCGCTTGATTATCTTATTATTGATATGCCTCCGGGAACGGGTGATATCCAATTGACGATGGCACAAGAGTTGCAACTACATAGTGCAATCTTAGTCACAACTCCGCAAACGGTAAGCTTAGATGATGTAAGCCGCTCTATTATGATGTTTAAAGATATCGGCGTACCCATAGCAGGTGTTGTAGAAAACATGAGCTACTTCATCGCTCCCGATACCAAAGCACACTACCCGATCTTTGGAAGCGGCGGCGGAGAAAAGCTTGCGCAAACGTACGCGATACCGCTTTTAGCAAAGATCCCTTTTACTATTGAAGCAAGAGAGTTAGCCGATAGCGGCAAAGTCGCCGTCGCTATGGCCGATGCACAGATTCAAAAAGCGTATAAAAAGATCATCGATCAGTTGTAGAAAAAACTCCAACTGACCCGGTGATACTAACTTTGGTTGCTTAGCGGCAGCGAGATAGAAAATCTTGCTCCGTTTTGAATGTTAGAAGCGGTGATTTTTCCCTTCATTTTTTGCTCAATTATCATCTTTGACATGTACAATCCCAAACCCGTGCCTTGATCTTTTTTTGATGTTTTGTACAGGTAAAAGATCTGTTCTATAGGTTGTAGCTCAATTCCGCCTGCATTATCTTCAATCGTTACATAACAAAAGTTATTGTGTTTGTCGATGCTTACTTGTATCTGAGGATTACTGATATCTTTCCATTTAAACTGCTCTTTAGAGTTTTGAAAAATATTTAACAATGCTTGGAATAACTCTTTTTTATATCCATAAAGCCGACAACTATTTCGTACCACAACCGTACTTTTAATGTACCCTTCTAAATGTGCAGAACTCATCTGCATCGCTTCACTTACTAACTCTTCAATACTAAAATTCTCTTGCAATCTTGTGTTGGTATAGATTCGTTTAAAATCTTCTATGGTGTGGGAGAGATATTTCAAAGTTTTTTCTGCCATTTCAAGTTTTTCATTTAAAAGCTTTTTATCTAACTTATCAAATTCACTGGCTGCATATAGATTCATCAGCAAACCTGAAAGTCTGTTAAGGGGTTGACGCCATTGATGGGAGATATTGCGTATCATATCAGCCATAGAGTTAAACTGTGATTCGATAGACAAAGAGGTGCTCATTTTTAGAAATTTAGCTTTTGTGCCTAAAAGTTCAAGCAAAAAATCGATATTTAAAGGCTTTGGGATTACCCGTAAATTAATATATTGCATCAATTGCTCATAATACTCTTTTTTATCCGCAGCGGTCACTAAAACAATATAGGAACCGTCAAGAATTGTACAAACTCTATCTATCTCTTCTAACTCTTTTTTACTTTTTATATCGAGATTAATCAGTACCATTTCGGGAAGAAAGATCTTATACTCTTGCATGATCTCATTAAAGCCTTTAATTTTGTGCAGATGATTTCCCATATCACTGAGTGTATGGTTTAAAATATCAAATAGTCCCTCATTATCAATGCACATAATCTTTGTATCATAAAGATGCATCTTATCAAACATTATTTATCCTTTTTCGTATCTAACTTATAGCCAAATCCCGAACTATTTTGAATCTTTAGTTGTGGGAAACTGCTGCGTAATGTTCGAATGTGACATCGTATAGAGTTAATTGAGATTATTTTATCAGTTGACATCTCTTTTGTTAAATACTCATATGAAAGGGTTTGATTTTTATTTTTAATGAGTAAATATAAAAGATGTGAAGGCTTTTTTTGAAGTTTTTGTACGGTATCGGCAACAATAAGCTCCCTGTTTTGCATATTAAAAAAGGTATCTTCCCCAAGCTCAATCAATCTTTCTCCCCCGTTTACCTCATCGCTACACTTTTTCAATGCATCAAATAATGCAGTTTTAGATACGGGCTTGACAAGATAACGGGTGATATCCAACTCAATCGATGGGATCGTATAGTTTGCATCGGTATATCCCGTTAATACTAAAATTCTCACTTTTGAATCACGTTTTCTTATTCTTGTTATAAGTTGTATTCCATCAAGTACAGGCATATCAATATCGGTTATAATCACATCGATTGACTCATCTTCAAAAACTTCTAGTGCCTGTAAGCTTGAACTACAGCAGTGTACATTTGCGACATAATAGGATAAAAAACTACTATAAAGCTCTAAAGTTTCGACATCATCTTCAACGTATAAAATGTTAAGATACCGTAACTCTTCTAAATTTTGCATCATTAATCACCTTCAATAAACTCTGAGGGGATCCCGATGTGATACCCTTGCGCATAATCAACCTCTAACTCCTGTACAATATGTAAAATCTCTTCATTATGAACATATTCTGCTACAGTTTTGGCACCGATATTTTGTGCTATTGATACAATACCTCGTACGATAGCTCTGTTTTTACTATTAGTATCTAAATCTTTAATAAACTTCCCGTCAATTTTGATAAAATCGGGTTCAATCAAACAGATGTTAGACAAATTAGACATCTTTGTCCCAAAATCATCAATAGAAATTTTAAAAAAACAGCTTTTTAAACCCTCAAGTTTGTACAATATATGTTTGTGCTCATCAAGTGAGATATCTTCGGTCACTTCAATGACTACACGACTTGGATCGATGTCAAAATCTTTGACACGCTGTTTGATAAAGGTGATAACGTCATTATCGATAAAATCTTCTAACGAAAGATTAAGTGACAAAGAGTATTTATTGTCTTTGAATTTTCTGAATGAACTTGTTATCATGTTTTTTGTAATAGCCGTATGAAGCCCCATATGCTTGCCTACGGGGATAAAATCATTCGGTGGAATTATCTCATTATTAACCTTAATCCGTGCAAGTGCTTCATATTTTTGAACTGTTTGAGTTTTTATATCCATAATAGGCTGATAAAAGGCTTTAAGGTTTTGTCCATCAATAGCTTCTCGCAACTGTATTCCAAAGATAATATTTTTCTTTTGGTTTTGTGCAAACGAGGACTCTTTGCGATAGATTGAATATCGATTTCCCGGAGTAACTTTTGCATGCTGCAATGCCCGATAAGCTTTTTCAACTATCTTTTCTTTTTCCATCGCAATTCCGTATTGAAGTTTAAAATAGATCTCTATGCTATAGGCTTCAAAACTTGAAAGAATACTCAAGGTTTCAAAAAGAGAGATGAGGTTTTTTACTTTTGCTTCATCAAAATCTTCTAAAAGTATTGCAAACTGATTGTACTCAAACTTGTATAATGATCTTTCTTGCGGTATTTGATCCTTGTAGAGTTCTGCAATCTGTTTTAGCATCTTATCTGCAATATTTTCACCGTATACATTACCGACCTCTTCAAAATCTACCACTTCAAATATGATCAATGTCGGTTTATTGTGATTTTTTATATCTAGCACGAGTTGATTGCGATTAGGAAGGTTAGTCGTTGCATCGATAA
>JBNJHJ010000129.1:0-5145 GCA_051748365.1 Campylobacterota bacterium | reverse complement strand
AAATCCCGTAAAAAGCAAAAATGCTTTATTTACCTCGATAATCTCTTTACCGTTTGTAACGATAACGATATCGTTTTGTGCATTTAAAATCGCATTAGATCTTTTGTGTAAATGGGAAAGTTTTTGTGAGTGATTTTTTAAAAAATACGCAAAAAGTAAAAATAAAACTATAAACGATGTGATAGAAAGTATCATCATATTGGTTACGGTATCGTTAAAGCGCCCGTGATACTGACTTATATCATCAAAAAATATAAACTCCCCGACAAAATCCCCTTTATAGTTGCTTATATCAAAGGAGTAGAGGTTATAAAACCTATCTTCTACTTGCATTTCAAGGTTTTTGGGTAGATTTGTATTTTTAGGATACAGATTTATAAGTTTTTTATTTTCTACATGTGCATACGCTACACTATCTTTGCCCTCTTCATAAAACTTAATAATGCCGTCGACATTATTAAAATAGGTAACTAAATCTAACACCTTTTGCGGGCTCGCACCGATCTCAACGGCACCGATATACTCTCCCTCATAAAAAAGTGGCTCAATGATGCGGTACATAAACCCGTGAATGCCTTTGTCAAACCCAAAGATCGTTTGAGTGTTTTTGTGAGCAATCGCAAGAAGCGGACGAGAAGCCGCGATATCATCCCCGTAAAACTCTTTGTGATGCAGTCGCAACAGTGTGTTGCCTTCAGCCAAGTGATAGTGTAAGATATGGAAGTATTTGTCACTTTCTTTTAGCTTTTGATATGGAAGCTCGGTAAGAGTTAAAAGTTTTTCTCTCTCCCCGTTGGCTACCGCGCGTAAAATCGCTTCACTAATAAAACCTTTGAGTGTTTCTTTGTAATGCTGTTTTAAGTGTTTTTGTACACTTTTTTGAAATGCGTTTTGGATTTCGAGGTAGTATTGTTGTTTGGTTTGTTCTAATCTATCCTGTTCAAACCGGTAAAAAATAGTGAAAAAAAGTGAAATAGAGATAAAAAGCACCCCGAAAATTGCAATGACTGTGCTGTTTGTACTGCTCAACCTTTTCACGAAAGGTACTTTTCATCGCTGTCATCTTTAGGATCAAGATGCATATTGATCACCCACTCCTTTTGCGGTTCTATCTGTCGTATCTTTGCATTGATAGAATCACTTATATCGTGCGCAGTAAGCAGCAGCATCGTTTCATCAAATACAAGATGCACATCCACAAAGTAGCGGCTTCCCGATTCACGCGTTCGCAGATCGTGATAATCATTCACCCGCGCATCGCTTGCGATAACCTCTTCGATCTTTGCAACGATCTGCTCATCAAGCGCGATATCCATAAGATTAAGCACGCCTGTTTTGATAAGAGAACTTGCCGAGTAGATGATATAGATAGCAATGACGATCCCTAAGATACTATCAATAAGATAAAAGTCGGTAAAATAGATAAAAACCAAAGAAAAAAGGATCACCCCGTTGCTGTACAGATCGGTTTTATAATGCAGCGCGTCGGCTTTGATGACAAGGTTGTTTGTCTTTTTGGCAACAATATTTAAAAATGTGACTAAGCCAAGCGTTGCAACAAAGGAAAACACCATCACCCCAAGCGAGATCCCCATCGCCCCAAGAACCTTTTGTGAAATGATATTATCAATAGATTGATACAAGATAAAAAGCCCCGACATCACGATGATCGTTCCCTCGATCACTCCCGCGATCCCCTCGATCTTGCCGCGTCCATAGTTAAACGTATCATCAGCAGGCTTTTCGGAGTTTTTGATCGCAAAGTAGTTAAACAGTGAGATCACAAGATCAAGCAGTGAATCGATCGCTGAAGCAAGTACGGCAACAGAACCGCTGATAAATCCTACGATCAGTTTAGTAAGCGCTAAGAAAAATGCAACAATGGAGCTGACTATCGTTGCTTTTTTTTGAAGAGTCATCGCAAGCCTTTAGTTATTTTGTTATAATTATAACAAAACCTTCCAAAGGATAGTTATGTGTATATTTTGTAAGATCATCAAAGGTGAAATTCCAAGCAACAAAGTCCATGAAAACGATGAGTTTTTTGCATTTCATGATATCAACCCTCAAGCTCCCATCCATGTGCTTATCATTCCAAAAGTGCACGTAGAGTGTTTTCAAGATACTACAGGTGAGATCATGGCGGCGATGACGCCTTTTATTCAAGAGGTTGCAGCAAAGATAGGACTTGATAGTGACGGATATAGGCTCATTACCAACAACGGCGATGACGGCGGACAAGAGGTAAAACACTTGCACTTTCATCTCTTAGGCGGTACAAAACTCAAATGGGATCGCATGGTCGCAGACCCAAAAGCGGAAAATATTTAAAGTTACGCCCAGATCAGCGTGAGAGCTGCTTTGCGATATACGCATAGCTTTGCTCTTGCCACTTTAGCGGTTGAGTTGTGCTGATGCCTACTTTTTTACAAATAAGCGTAATCTTTTTGAGATCTGAATTTTCTAAGCTTTTTGCCAGCAGCAACCCATAGCCCAAATATCCTCTATGCTGCAAAAGCGCATCAACGACCTTTTGATCGATATGCAGCGGAGAGATGATATCTTCAAGATTTGCATTCAAAATCGCATCCACTAGTGAAAGTGCAGCCGTTATCGATACCTTTTTCGCAAACGCCCCTTTATTGAGATGTTTTAAAAACGCGTGCATGATAAAGTTGCGAAACTCTACATGTTCATAGAGTGCTTTTGTGAGTGGATCGTCGCTAAGTTCTGTGTACATATACATCCTTAGCCAACTATGCAATCCCTTGTATCCTACCATGGAGACCGCTTGCGCGATCGATTCTATCTCATTGCGAAAGCTAAACTTTGCGGAGTTGATATAGCGAAGCAGATTGATCGTTAGTTTGCTATCTCGCTGAAATGCTTCGATGATACGCTCTATGGCTTCATCGTTTGCAAGCATCGCGCTGATATGCAGTACGGTTGTCTTGCTAGGATCGATATTAGCAGAGCTTATCGTGGAGGGTTTTTCAAAAAAGTAGCCTTGAAACAGATCAAACCCAAAATCGATATACTTTTTATACGCCTCTTTACTCTCTACCTTTTCGGCAAGAAGCGTTTGTTTGTACACCTTTTTAAGCTTTTCTATTGCTTTGTCATCGGCAAAAGGGACATCGATTTTGATGATAGAGACGATATCAAAAAGCGGTTTGAAATCATTAAACATCTTTTCGCTACCGTCAAAATCATCAAGCGCAAAGGTATATCCTTTGGCTTTAAGCTCCCGCATCCTCTCAAGCATCTTTTCATCTATCACGCAGCGTTCTAAAATCTCTAATACAAAATCGTTTGGCGGGATCAGTTCGATAATTTCGCTATGAAGTAGGGCATTGTTGATATTGATAAATCCTTTTTTGCCATTGAGCAAGGATTTTGTACCGATATTGTTAAGGGCATTGATAAGTACACGCACCGTAGCGATAAGATCATCATCGATCTCTATAGCTTTGGTGGATTTGGTGCGAAAAAGCAGCTCATACGCAAAGATCTCTCCATGAGTATCAAAGATAGGTTGTCGTCCGATGTAGATAGAGTTTTGCATCAGCTGCCTTTTGTCAGTTTTACGTATTTTATCTAAAAATTATATTTTTGTCATTTGAAATGTTACGGCATCACGTCATCCCCAACTCGATTCCTTGTCACGGGCTGAAGTTGTCCTGACGTCGCGTCACCCCCAACTCGATTCCTTGTCACGGGCTGAAACTGTCATGCTGTCGCGTCACCCTGAACTTGATTCAGGGTCTCTGTAATAAAACCGACTCGCTACTTTCTCCAACCTAGATGCTGAATCAAGTTGGGGATGACGGAAGGGGGTGAAAAGGTGGACGGAAGGGGCGAATCCGACAAAACATCACCCCTTCACAGCTTCCATCCAGCGCCGTAAATCCTCAATTTGTCGTGTTGTTTGCGCTACCGACGTTGCTCCTAAGCTATCTCTAGCATTCATCGATGCTTCAAGCTGTAGTTTTTGTAGCACATCCTCCCCGATTCTCTCATCGATACTTTGCAAATCCTCTAAACTCAGTTTACTAAGATCCACTCCCTTTTCATCAGCAAGATTTACCGCAGCTCCTGTGATGTTGTACGCCTGCCTAAAAGGAACATTGAGCGCACTGACCATATAATCAGCCAGATCCGTTGCGCTAAGATGTCCTATGAGCGTGGCTTTTTGCATGTTGTCTTTATTAACCTGCATCAACTCCATCATCTCATCAAGTACTTTTAGCGACAACTCCATCGTCTCAACACTATCAAACACACCCTCTTTATCTTCTTGCATATCTTTGTTATACGCTAGCGTCAAGCCCTTGAGTGTGGTAAGCAGCGCGATGAGATTGCCGTTTACCCGTCCTGTTTTTCCCCGTAGTAGTTCGGGGATATCGGGGTTTTTCTTTTGGGGCATGATAGAACTTCCCGTTGCGTGTTTGTCACTTAGAGTGATAAATTTAAATTCACTCGTTGCCCAGATAATGATCTCTTCACACAGCCTTGAGATATGCATCATACAAGTGCTGATATTAAAAAGCATCTCCAGCGCAAAATCTCTATCGCTCACCGTATCAAGGCAGTTGGCACTCACACCGCTAAAGCCAAGCTCACGCGCGCTAAATTCACGATCGATCTTGTGCGGCGTACCTGCAAGCGCGGCACACCCAAGCGGGGAGAGGTCGTTTCTATTGTAAGAGCTGTTAAACCGATCAAAATCGCGCTTGAACATGTTGGCATAGGCTAGCATATGGTACGCAAAGCTAATAGGCTGCGCGTGTTGCAAGTGTGTCATCCCCGGAAGCAGGGTGCTTTTGTGCTTACTTGCAATGCTCACAAGCGTATCGATGAGCGTAAAAAGCAAATTTGAGATAACGAGATTGTGCTTTTGGGTGTAGAGCCTAAAATCTAGCGCAACTTGATCGTTGCGGCTTCTTGCGGTATGCAGCCGTCCGCCTGCTGCGCCGATGATAGCACTAAGGCGCTTTTCTACAGCCATGTGGATATCCTCATCGGCTATATCAAAGACAAATTCACCCGCTTCTATCTCATCCTTGACCTGCGCTAACCCCGCAACGATCGCTTCATAATCGTCGCTACTCAAAATCCCCTGCGCATGCAGCATCTTTGCGTGTG
>JBNJHJ010000128.1:0-5198 GCA_051748365.1 Campylobacterota bacterium | reverse complement strand
AAATCAGCCGTGCTAAATCCAATGCGCGAAACTATGGGCGAGAGATGCAAGAGGTGTATCAAAAAAATATCTATAGTGAAGCGACTTTAGATAAAATAACAGTCCTTCAAGAGTGTTCGATAAAATCGTTTGAATATATTGCGATGATGATCACTTCTGAGGAAGATGAGCTGAGTCAAAAGCTTTATAACGCAATCTTAGCCGAAGAGGATAAAGCCGATGAGCTGTATGGGATGATCGATCAGAGTGTGATTGAATCCATTAGCGACACGACGCAAAACTCTATTGCAAAAATTGACAGTTTAAAAGCGATCCGAAAGTTAGAAAAAATTACCGATAGAGCCGTCGGGATTGCAGATTTGATCATGTTTGCCCAAAGCGGCGGTGAGATAACACATTAAGGAAAGAAAGTGGAAAGTACCGTTTTAATAGTTGAAGATGAAGATGATATTTTAGAGCTGATAGAGTTTACGCTCCAAAGCGATGGGTATGATACGGTAGGATTGAGTGATACGAAGCTTGTCGAAAAGCTATTACAAGAAGAGGATGTCGATATTATCTTGATGGATAGAAATCTTCCCGGAATCGATGGAGCGGATTTTATTACAAATCTTCGGGCAAAAGGGTTAAATCAGCCTGTTATCTATGTCACGGCAAAAGATAGCGAGGGTGATTTGCTAGAGGGGTTTGAAAAGGGCGGCGATGATTATATCACTAAACCCTTTTCGCTTGATGAACTCAAAGCCCGCGTTAAAGCGGTACTTAAGCGTAGTAAAAAAGAGTTAAAAGTCATTAAGGTCAAAGATATTCTCTATAAAAGCAGTTCAAAAGAGTTTTTTATCGATGAGCAAAAAGTAAAGCTGACACATTTAGAACACGATCTTTTGCTTGAGTTTATGAAAAATAACGGATCACTGCTTTCAAGAGAGTATTTGCTTGAAAACGTGTGGAAAGATTCGTTTGACAAACAGCTCAAAACCGTAAATGTAGCGATAAAGCGCCTCAAAGAAAAGATCGATCCTAGTAATAGTAAAAACTACATACGAAGCGTTCGCGGTGAAGGGTATATATTTTGTTAAAAATAGATCAACTCTTTTTTAGAAATTTTATTGCCGTTTTGGCACTTGTATTGATGGCTTCGGGATTGGTGACCTATTTTTGGTTTAAAGATATCTATATTGCTCAGGTGAAAAAGAATTTATCGCAAAATATCGATACCGTGGCTATGACGATGAAAAGCTTAGACGGGCTTGATGGTTTTGTCGATGAGTACAGTACATTAGTTGATCTAAGAATTACATTTATCGCACTTGACGGATTGGTGCTTGCAGAAAGTGATGATGACAAGCACACGATGGATAATCACAAAAACCGGCCCGAGATTTTGGATTTGCAAGAAAATAAAACACTGGGTACATACACGAGAGTTTCAGACACTACAAAAAGAAATCATCTCTATGCGGTTAAAAAAGTAGATATCGCAGGCGACACGCTGTATCTGCGAATGGCAGAAGATATCGAAGATATTAATGAGCGGTTTGTACAACTTTCATTGAGTATTTTAGCGATATTTTTGCTATCTTTTGTCGTAGCTATATCTTTAGCACTTCGCATTAACAAAACACTCAAAAACGAAACGGACAACATTCTTGAGATTTTGCATAATCTTTTAGAAAAAAAGCAGTTTAAAGTTAAAACCTACGGAACGCTTAAAGAGTTTAACAAGATAACAAAGCTACTGAATGAAGTGGGCGGTAAACTCAAACACCGACAAAACCTCAAAACAAAACAAAATGCAAAACTCAAGCTTGCAAACCGGCAAAAAGATGAGATTATTTCTGCACTCAGTCATGAGTTTAAAAATCCTATTGCCGTGATTAAGGGGTATTGTGAAACGATGATAAAAAACAATATCGATGAAGAGGTAAAAAAGAAGTTTTTGCTCAAAATCGAACACAGCGCGATGAAGATGAGCGATATAATCGATAAGCTTAGACTTTCTATAAAGCTTGAAGACGGCAAGCAGGGGTTGAAGTTTGAAAAGGTCGATCTGAAACTTTTAGCAACGGGTGTTGCCCAAGAGTTGGAACAAAACTACAAACAACGCCGTATACTTGTAAGCGGTGAGGGAGCAACTGTTTCCATTGATCGGGTGCTATTTTCCATAGCACTTTCTAATCTCATTGAAAATGGATTAAAATACTCTAGCGAAGATGTGGAGGTGCTTGTGTATGCAGAGCATCTTGAAGTGATCGATAGAGGCTTAGGACTAGATGATAAAGAGATAGAAAACATAACAAAAAAGTTTTATAGAGTTAGCGGAAATAGTTGGAATAACTCTTTGGGGTTAGGGTTAAATATTGTTGACAATATCATTAAGCTACATGAATTTGAACTACAGATACAGAGTAAAAAAAGTGTTGGCTCGAAATTTATCATTAAGTTTGATTAGCGTAACTCGTTTGTAACTAAAAATTTGTATAATTTAGCAAATTTTTTAAAATCTTCTCTCTCCATTTAGGCTATATAATATAACAAATCTCTATATTATATAGCTAATCTGTATATTTGTGTTTAAGATAATATTAATGACAACCTACTAAAATATTACAAAAAGTAATAGGATTGTAATGGATTTGAAAACGGTTGGCAAGATAAACAAATACACGGAACAATCGCAGATGGGATTTGCACGACTTTCTCTAGCACTGCTATTTGTATTAGCGGTATTTTTATGGACGTATTACACACAAGGCGGTATCGAAAATAGTAAATTCCTTATTATCGGGGCAATTTTCGGGGCATACATGGCGATGAATATCGGGGCTAATGATGTTGCTAACAATGTAGGACCGGCAGTGGGATCACGTGCACTCACTATCGGTTGGGCAATTGTGATCGCTGCAATTTTTGAAGCGATGGGTGCCATTGTTGCCGGCGGTGACGTCGTCGGTACTATTAAAAGCGGTATTATAGATCCCGCTTTGATTCCAAATTCCGATTATTTTATCTGGGCGATGACAGCATCACTGCTTGCAGCGGCACTTTGGCTTAACTTTGCTACAAGTATCGGGGCCCCCGTTTCAACAACACATTCTATTGTGGGCGGTGTTGCCGGAGCAGGGATTGCTGCGGCGGGATTTGCTATTGTTGCGTGGGATACGGTAGGAGCTATTGTTGCTAGTTGGGTTATCTCTCCTGTTTTAGGGGGAGCAATCGCTGCGGGATTTTTGTATTTTATTAAGAAAAAGATCATCTTTCAAGAAGATAGGGTAACTGCTGCCAAAAAGTTTGTACCGATTTTGATTGCGATCATGTCGTGGGCTTTTGTTACGTACTTGATGGTAAAGGGGATTAAAAAAGTTATACAATTGCCGTTTTTGAGTGCTTCGGGTATATCACTTTTGATAGCAATTGCTATATACTTTTATATCAAACCAAAAATCATTGCAAAAGCAAAAGATATGAAAAGCAGTAGAGATAATATCAACTCGCTTTTTACCGTTCCGCTTATCTTTGCCGCGGCACTACTGAGTTTTGCGCACGGGGCAAACGATGTTGCTAATGCTATCGGACCGCTTGCAGCGATCAACGATGCGATCAAAGGCGGCGGTATCGTTACCGAAGCTGCTATTCCTTTTTGGGTACTAGCTGTGGGGGCTTTTGGGCTAGCGGTAGGATTGGCACTGTATGGTCCAAAGCTTATAAAAACCGTCGGAAGCGAAATCACTGAACTTGATCAGATTCGTGCATTTTGTATCGCCATGGCAGCAGCACTTACGGTTATTTTGGCTTCACAACTGGGCTTGCCCGTAAGCTCTACGCATATCGCGCTTGGCGGTATCTTTGGGGTAGGGTTTTTAAGAGAGTGGCTGCAAGTTGAAGAGAGTGAAACTGTCGAAGAGGCAAAAGAGAAGTTTAAGAAAAACAAAGAGCTTCTTCGAGAGAGTGAGGAGGAGCTTAAAAACCTTATATCTCATGAAAATAAAAGCAAGCTTGAATATGAACGGATTGTTGCGCTTTATAAAACAATCGAAGAGCAAGAAGTGTTAGTAAAAGAGGAGAAAAAAGATTTTAAATCCGCTAAAAAGGTAAAATACGTCAAACGCGCAACGGTTAAAAAGATTATTTCGGCATGGATCATCACCGTTCCCGCAGCAGCACTTTTAAGTGCAGGAATCTTTTTTATGATCAAAGGGATTATGATATAGCCTTTCACCCTTTTGGGTGAGGGGAGTTACTTTTTTTTCTTTTTAGAAAATCCCGAACATTTTGATTTTTTACTGAGGTTGAGATTTTCTACCAACTCTTTATAATCGATATCTTCACTTTTCATTGTAGCAAAGCAGGCTGCAATTACAGCTATTGAGTTTGGGATCTGCTCTTTTTTCTTATAGGCTTGAATATTTTTTTCACTGACTTTGATTAAAGAGGCAAACTTTGGGATGCTGATATCTGCATCTAATAGTAACTTTTTAAATTCGATAAACGTCATTGTTCGTACCCCATAATTTTAGACTGTAAACATATTATAGTTAATTGAGCTTAAATGTTTTAATTACAAATGGTAGGAAAAACATTTTTACATTGATATTAACTAATATCAGTTAGTTTTAATGCTATCCCAGAAAAAATCCACATGTTTTTCAAACATTGTAGCGGTAACTACCGTTGATTTTGCATCGGTTTTTTGTAAAATCACTTGCATCTGATAAAAAAACAGCGGCGCGATAAACTCGTTTGCTAGTAGTAGGGGATCGCTTGATTTGATCAAACCGTTTTGCATAAAGATAAAAAACACTTGCGAAAGTTTTTTGAGATTTTGCTGATAAAAGTGCTCGTTAAAACTGTTTCGTACACTCTCGTTTTGAAACAACTCTATCATCATGATCTTAAATATCTTTTCATTTTTACTGTCAAAACTGATCAATTTGAATACCGTCACAAACTCTGATAAAAAGAGTTTGTTTTTTTCTATCAAACTCTCTTCATCATATTTTTCATACAGATCACTCAAAGCAGAGGAGCCGATATCTTGAATTATTTGATGAAAGATATCTTCTTTGTTTTTAAAATGGTTGTACAAAGCTCCCTGTTTAATTCCCACTTGCGCTGCAATCTTTCTCACCGTCGTTCCTTTGTATCCAAGTTCTGAAAATAGCTTTATCGATGCTGTGATGATCTTTTCTTTTGTTGTT
>JBNJHJ010000127.1:0-5234 GCA_051748365.1 Campylobacterota bacterium | reverse complement strand
GGAACATTTAGAGGAAACAACTTAGCATTTGTCGCATCAAAAGTAGCGATTGATAAATACTGGCAAAATGATGAGTTTGCAAAATCGATCAAATACAAAGAAAATATCTTAAAAGAAAGATTGCTTGAGATCGCTGCAAAATATCAAGGTGAGTATGATATCGATGTTCGTGGTCGAGGATTTGCATACGGATTTGAGATTAAAAACGACAATTCACTTGCCGGAGAGATTTCAGGAAAAGGGTTTGAGCATAACTTGATCATTGAAACAGCAGGGAGCGAAGATCAGGTAGTGAAATTCTTACCGCCTTTGATCATCGATGAAGATACGCTTAGAGAGGGTCTTAAAAGATTTGAAGCATCACTTGATGATTTGATCAAAGAGCGAAAAGAAAACATTTCAAAAGAATTTTAAGGAGCGATTGTGACGGTAATTGATATAAACAAAGATATAGTAGGAACTGATAGGGAAGTCAAAGCCGACGGCGGGCAGTGGATTAGCAGAAGAATGCTTTTAAGAAAAGACGGTATGGGTTTTTCATTTAATGAAACGATCATCAAAGCCGGTACAAAAACGCATATTCACTACCAAAACCACCTTGAAGCAGTCTACTGCGTAGGCGGTAACGGCAAGATAGAGGATTTAGGAACGGGTGAGATGCATGATATATATGACGGTGTGATGTACGCACTTGATAATCATGATGAGCATTACCTGTATGGAGGTGATGAAGATATGCGACTCATTTGCGTATTTAATCCACCACTTACGGGAAAAGAACACCATGATGAAAATGGCGTTTATCCATTAATCGAAGAGGATTGATCCTTTTTGCCCCCATCACGGGGGCAGTGAAAAAACTCCTCTATACAAAACCCTCCAAACTTTAGTATAATCACAATATAAAACTTACAGATAAGGAATTTATATTGGCAGTGAAAGAGATTTCAAAATTTATGAAAAATAAATACTACTTAGAAGTGATTATCGCAACCTCACTTTTTGCACTTGCTGTGTACACCGATAGCATTATTCAGTTTATTATTTTGATGCTTTATTTTATAATTTTTTTAGAGATAGTGCGCACCGTGATCGGTTTTGTACGTGAACAAAGAGTGCGGATTACTCCGTTGATAAACGCATTTATCATCCTTGCACTGCGTGAATTTATCGTTACGGTGGTGAAGGTCAATAAAGAAAGTGCTGATTCTTTTGAGATGATGTTTAACTCCGCTACAAACTTTCACCTGCTTGTATTTAGCGGTGTGTTGCTGTTTTTGTTTTTGTTGCGTTATATCGCTTACAAAACCTCTCCCGATAGGTTTAAAGATAAAGAGTTGATTTGATCTTTAACAATGAACCCCTCTCTATCAAAAAGGTGGGGTTAATTAGTGTCTCTTTAGTTATTTTGATAGTTTTTTTGTTTGCATCTTTGATTGTGCATCAAGAGTACAAAGAGTATACCACCGAAGTGGCGAAGATCCAGCAAAGTATCGACGAGGGAGATGAAGCGTTAGAGGAGGTTTTGCAGCAGCGCAAAGAGGATTTTCGCGTTAAAAAGATGCGTTATGTCATCGGTATCGGCGGGTTGAGCCTGTTTATGTTTATCACTATTTACTCTATTATCCGCACCATCTCCTATCTTGTCGAATCGGAATTTGCTACATTTGTCAAAGAGTTTGGAAATGCTGCAAAACACCACCAACGCATAGAGCCGGGGAAGTTTAACTTTCATGAATCACAGGCGGTTGTAAAAAACGCTAATGAGATGATAGTAGAGATACAAGAAAGAGAAAAAGAACTTGTGGATCTCAATAGGGATTTGGAAAACCGTGTGAAGCGAAAAACGATCAAGCTGCAAAAGGTCGTTCAAGCACAGGACAATTTCATCAAAAAATCGATTCATGAGGTCAATACACCGCTAAGTATCATCTTAACCAATATCGATCTTTTGAAGATGCAGGGGATAGGAAATAGAAATTTTATCAATATAGAATCCGCTTCTAAGCTTATTCATAATCTTTTTAATGATTTGAGTTATCTTGTTAAAAAAGATAGAATCCAATACACAAAAACTCATATCGATATATCGCAGTTTTTAAAAGAGCGGATCGCCTTTTTTGGTGAACTAACCAATGTCAATGAACTCCATATTGTTGCAAATATCGAGGATAGATTGTATGTTTTTATAAATGAGATAAAATTGCAAAGAGTGATTGATAATAATCTCTCCAATATTATCAAATACAGTTATCCGCAAACTGCCGTGTATATTACGCTCACGAAGCAGCATGGCAAGGTAGTGCTACAATTTAAAAATAGTTCCGATACGATTAAAGATGTAGATAGAGTATTTCATGAGTATTACCGTGAAGATGATGTCAAAGGCGGTTACGGGATAGGTTTGAGTATCGTTAAAGAGATCTGCGATGAAAACGGTATAATAATAGATCTGCAATCACAAAACGGGATAACGGCGTTTTCGTATAGTTTTGCACAGAAGATGAGGGGTAAGAATGAAGATACTACTACTTGAAGATGAGATGATTTTAAATAACTCCATAACGCAATATTTAACGCAGTGTGGATATATCGTCGATAGTTTTACCGATGGGCAAAAAGCACTTGGGCAAATACTGCAAGAAGAGTATGATCTGTTGGTTTTAGATATCAATGTGCCAAATGTCAACGGTTTTGAACTGCTAAGAAAGCTTAATGAGTTAAAACGCAGTGTGTTTGTTATCTATATTAGTGCGCTTGTTGAAGTGGATGATATTTTACAAGGGTATGAATTAGGCTGTAGTGAATATATCAAAAAACCGTTCCATCTTCAAGAATTAGGAATAAAAATCAATCAGTTAGTCAAAACAGAAGACGGGTTTACCAACCATATGCTTTTTAGTAAAAACTATAGCTACTGTAAAGATTTGCGGACACTGTATTTTAAGAAGCAGCCCCAGGAGCTGACTAAAAAACAGGTGGATATTATCCATACCATGGCGCTTAATGTTAATATGGTCGTAGATTTTGAGCGGTTTCGTCTGGATGTATGGGATGGGGCAAACATCGATAATCCAACCATTCGTGCAGAGATCAGTAGGCTCAAAAAGAGTTTGAAAGAGGACTTTATTAAAAATATCCGCGGTCTTGGATACAAGATCGAACGCTACTATCCGCGATAATGGAACGCCTCTTGCTTTGAGTACGTGTGATCAACGGCCTCAAGTTGATTTAAGTTTGCAAGAGAGGCGGTAGTTATTACCGTCTCCTTCAAACACTTTTACGCAATTATCCCCCAATATGTTATAATGCAAAATCTTTCAAAAACAAGGGGACTACATATGGAGCAAAATCCAAAGTCTACGGTGCTTAAACCCGTTTTTTTACCATCTATAATCGTTATACTTATAATGGTTGTATATGCTGTAACTATTCCCGAAAATGCCGGGGAAGTTTTTAACACTGCTAAAAACTTTATTGCACAAAAGTTTGGCTGGTTTTATATGCTAAGTGTTGGTATATTTACCGTTTTTGTTTTAGGCTTAGCCATATCTCATTATGGCCGCTTTAAACTAGGGCCTGATCATTCTAAGCCTGCGTATTCAAATCTTTCATGGTTTGCGATGCTTTTTAGTGCCGGTATGGGGATCGGGCTAATGTTTTGGGGTGTTGCCGAACCGGTCATGCACTTTGCCTCGCCTCCGGTGGGTGAGGGAGAGAGTGTAGAAGCAGCAAAGCTAGCGATGAATACGACGTTTTTTCACTGGGGTCTGCATGCGTGGGCTATCTACGCCGTAGTCGGCTTAGTGTTGGCGTATTTTTCCTTTCGTCACGGCTTGCCGCTTTCTATAAGATCGGCACTCTATCCGCTTATCGGTGATAAGATATACGGCAAGATCGGTCACAGTGTCGATACCGTTGCGGTGTTGGGAACTATCTTTGGGGTTGCTACCTCACTTGGATTTGGGGTGTTGCAGATCAATTCAGGGTTAAACTACCTTTTTGACGTGCCTGTAGGTATCGGTACACAGGTGACATTGATTGCTGTAATTACGGCAATTGCGACGATTTCGGTTGTCTTAGGACTTGATGGCGGGATCAAAAGGTTGTCTGAACTTAATCTTGTTCTTGCTGCGTTTTTAGTGCTTTTTGTACTGCTTGCAGGACCGACTTTCTTTTTACTTTCGGCAACGGTACAAAATATAGGGAGCTATTTTAGTGAAGTAGTGTTTATGACTTTTAACCAATATATCTATGAAGATACGCCTTGGATGGGTTGGTGGACACTGTTTTACTGGGCATGGTGGATTGCGTGGGCTCCTTTTGTAGGGATGTTTATCGCTCGAGTTTCAAGAGGACGGACGATCCGTGAGTTTGTGTTTGGCGTGTTGCTTGTGCCTGTTGGATTTACCTTTGTTTGGATGACGGTATTTGGAAACGGGGCGCTTGATGCGATTATGAATGACGGTTTTGTTGCACTTTCGGCTGCGGTGAGTGATGATGTGAGTGTTGCACTGTTTAAATTTTTAGAACACTTCCCGCTTGCAGGTGTTACCTCTTTGGTTGCGGTAGTGTTGGTTGTCACCTTTTTTGTAACCTCTTCAGACTCAGGGTCGCTTGTGGTTGATACGATCGCATCAGGAGGCAAAGAGAATAATCCCGTTTGGCAAAGAATCTTTTGGGCAGTGACAGAAGGTGTTGTTGCAGCTGCGCTACTTGTTGCAGGGGGGCTTGGTGCGTTGCAATCAGCATCTATTGCTATTGCACTGCCCTTTGCCGTTATTATGCTTATTGCGTGTTGGGGGCTGTACAGAGCGTTGCACCTTGAAGCGCACCGATATGAAAGCTTACAACACCATATGAATGCAGGACGACATGGCAAAATCAGCGGTACATGGCATGCAAGATTAAGCCGTCTTATCGAGTTTCCAAGTGTGGATGAAACAAAGCGGTTTGTCAATGATGAGGTGAGCAAAGCGATGTATCTGGTTGAAGCAGAGCTTCAAAAACACGGTTGGGATGTAACAATAGATAAAAATGATAAAAAGGGGCTCATTATCTTTAGCGTCGAACACTCCGGGGATATGGACTTTAGCTATGAAGTACGCACAAGATACTATGATACGCCCTCTTACGCATTTCCTGAATCGGTAAACCCGCTCAAAGAGCAAAAAAAGTACGGTCGTGCGGAAGTGCACCTACAAGATGGAAACAAAGCGTATGATATCTATGGA
>JBNJHJ010000126.1:0-5241 GCA_051748365.1 Campylobacterota bacterium | reverse complement strand
CCAAATCTATCTACGATCGTTTTACTTGCTTCATTGAGCCCGATCACTGCAACATCCGCACCCTCACGGCGGAATTTGATCACGGCTTTATCGAGTGCATGTACTGCCGAAATATCCCAAAAATGTGCTTTTGTTAAATCAATTACTACTTTATCGACAACTTCCTTAAAATCAAAAGATTTACTAAACTTTTCGGCGGAGTTAAAGAAAACCTGCCCCACAAAGTTGTATGTTCTTGTATTTGTCGCTTCATCATATGCAGTGGTATAGTACATAAAGTGACTGATCTTGTTTGCAAAAAACAGTGATGCTAACAACACACCGGTAAACACGCCGTAGGCTAAGTTGTGTGTATATACCGTAACGGCAACGGTAGAGAGCATGACGATGTTTGTTGAAAGCGGCAGCGTTTTAAGCTCTTTGATCGATTCCCAGTTAAAAGTACCGATGGATACCATGATCATCACAGCAACGAGCGCACCCATTGGGATAACGGAGATATAATCGCTTAAAAACACGACCATAATAAGCAAAAACACCCCCGCACTAAAGCTAGAAAGCCGCCCGCGACCCCCTGATTTGACGTTGATGATCGATTGCCCGATCATTGCACACCCTGCCATACCGCCGATAAAGCCCGTACCGATATTTGCAATACCTTGTGCTTTACACTCTCTTTTTTTATCTCCCTCGGTATCGGTGAGTTCATCTACGATATTAGTTGTCATGAGTGATTCTAACAACCCCACAACCGTTAGCGCAACTGCGTAGGGGAAAATAATCTGTAGCGTTTCAAAGTTTAGCGGAATCTGCGGGATCAAAAACATCGGCAGCGTATCGGGAAGTTCTCCCATATCGCCTACGGTTCTTATATCCCAACCAAGTACTAAAACGACAAGAGTTAAAAAGATAATGCTTAAAAGCGTTGAGGGGATCATCGTACCGATTTTGGGTACGTAAGGAAATAGGTAGATAATAGCAAGCCCTGCTGCGGTAACGGCATACACGTGCCACGTAACATCGGTGAGTTCGGGAAGCTGTGCCATAAAGATCAAAATAGCCAAAGCATTGACAAACCCAATAACCACCGCTCGTGAGATAAAGCTCATCAGTTTATGGATATTAAGATACCCCGCACCCACTTGCAAAATACCCGTTAGCACCGTAGCAGCAAGGAGATACTGCAAGCCGTGATTGGCAACAAGCGTGACCATCAACAATGCCATCGCCCCCGTAGCCGCACTGATCATTCCCGGGCGTCCGCCCACAATCGCAGTAATTACAGCGATTGAAAAGGAAGCATAAAGACCGACTTTAGGGTCAACTCCTGCGATAATAGAAAATGCTATCGCTTCGGGAATCAAAGCAAGCGCAACAACGATACCGGCTAAAATATCCCCACGGATATTGCCAAACCAATCTTTTTTGGTTGAAAGTAGTAACAACTATTTCTCCTTAATGTTTTGTATTTTTTGTTTTTGAAGGTTGGGTATAGAGCATTTTTTCACATTGTATTCCCCCGGGAATTTGATGGGGCGATTATATCCAAGCAAGCTTTGAAGCGCTTGAAAAGTAAAGATTTTGTTGTGTGAAATATGGGTTGCGTGACAAGAAGTAACATTACTTCTTGTCGATCTTTTTAAAGATGTAGGCTAAAATGAGTATGAGACCAATAGCGATGATGATGCCGTATTTTTTATACTCATCGGCTAGATCGATCACAACTTGACCAAGAGAATAAGAAAGGTACCCGATCACGGCAGTCCACAGTAAAGTAGCAAAGATATTTAAAAGCGTAAACTTATAAAAGCTATACTTTGTAAGCCCCATCGCAAGAGGGATCATCGTTTTGATGCCGTAGATATATTTTTGCAAAAATACCGCCGCGTCGCCTCGCTTTCGCATGATCAGGTGCGCCCATGCGACCTTTCGGCGGTGCTTTTGCAGCATCTGTTTTGCCATCTGCTTATTGCTTCGTGCCATATAAAATAAAAACTGATCGCCTAAAAAGTTGGCACTTGCTGCGACAATAAGGGTGATGTAGATATTCAGATCTCCCGTATAGCTTAGTACGCTTGCAACGGCTAGGGCGATAAACCCGCCGCCAAAAGAGTATAAAAAAAGGATGATATATCCCCAATCTTGAATCATCTGTTCCATAAAACTCCTTAATTGAGTGAAGCGGTTTGATAAAGTTTCATCAGATTAAGATAAAAATCCTTATCGTTTTGCTTTTCAAGTAGCCCGCTTTTTGGCATGACGTCGTAGTAGAGTTTTTGCATATCTTTAAAGCGGTTGGGGAAAAGTTCACTTAAAATAATCGCTGAGATCTGGCTTCGTACAAGTACCGCCGGAGGCATAATCCCCATGCGAATAAGTTCTAAGATCGAATCGCTGTGATAACTGATATGGTGGTGATGTCCATGTGGACAGGTTTTGGCACTGATGAGGGTTTTGCATATTTCACAATAGGAAAACTCATCAAGGGTGGTGATATCGATATGGATCCCGTGTACCTTGTCAAAAATAGAGTGAAACTCGTTTTTGTCATAATACACCCCAAGTCCTGCGTGGTTGATCCCGGTAATGATCTCGTTGCATCCAAAGTTTTTTGCTACAAGCGTATCGATCATCAACTCGTTAAAGCCTGCAAAGATATACGTATTTTCAAGCGGCACGATAACGACTCTATTTTTAGGCAGAAAGTTTTCTACAAAATACTCTAAGCATTTGTAGCGGATATCATAACTTAGTCCCCTTGTTTGTCCGTAGGGTTTGAGCAAAAATAGCACTAACAGATCGGTTTGATCAAGGCTTTGTCGAATGACACGTTCTAGCGCTCGGTGCAGTGGGTTTGATGCAGTCATAATTGCACTAATTTTTTTAGCCCCGCTGATAGCTTTGGCTTTTTTGATCTTTTCTTTAGTTTTGTGGATAAAATTACTCTCAACCGTATAATCACCGCTAATTGCCATATCGCCAAGACGTTTAAGAGCAGATTTTACGCCCGGGTGTGATAAGTCTTTAGTGCCGTAGATACTTAGCAGCCGCTCATAGGGATCGATGGGAAATACTTCATCGACTTTAAGCTCTCCGACCTTTTCTCCATCGATTACGAGATCGACAATCTCCCCCTTTTTTACCTTTTGCAACACTTGCGCGTTTCTTCTTCCCTTAGGCGCAAGCAAAAATGAAAAGGGAAAAGAGACACCCTTGTACTGTTTATTCTTATCAACCGCGCGTGCTTCTTTTTCTCCCATCAACCCCTCTATAGGAAAAAGTCCCCCCTCCTGTACAAGGGCTAACGTTGCATGCGCCTCTTTATCGATATAGATCGACTTATTTTTGCTTGTAGATGTCATATTTCTTTCTTCTTTCCCATAAGCTTTTTCGGCTAATGCCTAATTTTTTAGAAAGTTCGGTATCAGGGAATCTATCTTGATATGTTTTTAAGATATATTTGACGTAATCATCAAGCGTTAAAATCTCATCGGCATCAAAGCTGTTTTCTGAAGAGCTGAGTTTGAGTACGGGTAATTCACAATCAAGCTCACTACTGCTTGAGATGATGATCTTTTTGCCTTGGGCTAATTTCAACACCGCATCGGTATCGCTTTTTTTAAGTTTTTGGATATGGGTTGCATAGATTAAGCAATCATTGCACTTTTTGATGCGAGAAAGCGCGTCATTATCTTCTAGTGAAATAAACTCAATGGGCTGTTTTGTTTTTTTGATATATTCAAAGACATACGCATCGCACTGTTTTTGTGAACCTACCATCAAAAGCGGAAACTCAAGCTTTTGGTCGATGTTGACATCGCATTTATTGAACCTGTTTTGCAGATAATCACAAAAGTATCGGTTGAGGTTTCTTAGATCCTTGACCTCTTTGTAGTGATCGATCTTTCGGATCAACTCCTCTATCATAAAGGGTTTGATGATATAATCAGTCGCTCCTGAAGAGAGCGGTTTTGTGACCGTGTCATCACTGACGTACGTTACCATCAAAATGATGATCTTTTCACGGTTTTCTTGCAAAAAAGTGTTGATGTTACCGCTAATATTAGTTGATAGCAAGATGACGTCGGTGTCGCTTCTTACTTCGTTAAGCGTCGCCGCTACACTACACTCATGACCAAAATCGGCTAATTTTGCCGAAATGCTTTGTGCTAAATATACTTCATTATCTATTATCGTTATATCCATATTACTCTCTTTCAAACTTATAAAATCCAATTGATGCCACAGCTTGTACGGCAACGCCTTCACATCTGCCGATATAGCCCATCTTTTCTGCCGTTGTTGCTTTAATATTAACAAAAGAACACTTTGTAATATCTTGAATCACTCTTTGCATCGCGGTTTTATACTCTTTAAGGCGTGGTTTTTGTGCAATGACGGTGATATCGATGTTGTTAATGACAAACCCGTAAGAGTAGATTCTATCCACTACATCTTTTAATAAAACCTTAGAATCTGCATCTTTGTACGCGCTGTCATCATCGGGATAGAGTTCGCCGATATCTCCCATTCCGCACGCCCCAAGCAGCGCATCAATAATAGAGTGGATAGCTACATCCCCATCGCTATGAGCTTTAAAACCATAACCGCTCTCTATCTCTACGCCACACAGCCACATCGGCTTGCCCACTTCAAATGCGTGCGTATCAAATCCCGTTCCGACAAAAGTTGTATCACTTGGTTTTTCTAAACAATCAAGCTTTGAAAGATCTTGAATACGGGTGAGTTTGTGGGCTTTGGATGAACCTTTGATAAACTCTATCTTTTCTCCAAGTGCCGCAATAGCGCTACTATCGTCGGTAAACTCTTTTTTGCTCTGTAGTGCTTTTTGTAGAATCTGCGTTTGACTCAGTTGTGGGGTCTGTATGAGTTTGATTTTTTCTCTATCAATAGGGGAGGTATCATAATACACCGTGTCGTTAACTTCTAAAAAGGGCACTACGCAAGCAGCACCTTTTTTGGCAATGAGGGCATCAATTATCTGTTTTTGAAGACAACATCTTGCTACATCACTGACTAATACATGCTGTGTATCAACATGTTCAAGAGCATTTGACAAAGATTGCTGCCTTGACTGACCGCCTGCTATCACCGTGGCGTCGGTGAGCTTTTGCATGTAGGAGCAATCTCTTTGCGCGCCTACTATCAATATATTAGCAAAGCCAAAGGCTATAAAGTCACGCTCAACCTTTTTCCAAAGCGGCATATCCCCGATTCGTA
>JBNJHJ010000125.1:0-5361 GCA_051748365.1 Campylobacterota bacterium | reverse complement strand
TGAAGGGTTTAAAGAAAAAAAAGCAACAAACCTATTAAGAGCGATCCAAAAGAGCAAAGGGTGTGAGTGCTACCGCTTTATCAACGCTTTAGCCATTGAACATATCGGAGAGGTTGCAAGTAAAAAGATATGCAAAAGTTACGGGTTAGATTTTTTTGCCATTGAGGACTTAGAAGAGGTTGATGGATTTGGCAGGGAGATGGCGGAATCTTTTTATGAGTTTATGCGGGTCAATGAGGCGATGGTTAAGCAGCTGCTTTCGCTTATTGAGCCAAAAGTAGTGCAGGTAAAACAGGTGCAAAGCAGTGTTCGTGATAAAGTGTTTGTCATCACCGGAACGCTAAGTAAGCCTAGAAACAGTTATAAACAGATGCTTGAAAATCTTGGGGCAAAGGTAACAGGCAGCGTGAGCAAAAATACCGATTATCTGCTTTGTGGCGAAGATGCGGGATCAAAACTCACGAAAGCAAAAAATTTGGGAGTAGTGATTTTGGATGAAACGGGTTTTAAAGAGTTGATAGATGGATAGGTTAGATAACTATTTGGTACAAATGGGGTATGTACAAAGCCGCAATATCGCGCAAGAACTTATTAAAAACGCTTCGGTGCTTGTAGATGAGGAGATTATACTCAAGCCTGCGTTTAAGGTGCAAGAACCCCAAATTGAGATTATCGATAAAATTTATATCAGCCGTGCAGGTAAAAAGCTAGAGATGTTTTTAGATGAGATTACCTATGACGTGAAGGGATTGCACTGTCTTGATGTGGGTTCAAGCACCGGAGGGTTTGTGCAGGTTCTCCTTGACAAAGGTGCAGCTAGCGTAACGGCTGTGGATGTCGGCAAAGATCAGTTACACGCGTCGCTTTTGCAAAACCCAAAAGTGAACGCTTTTCAAGAGTGCGATATTAGAGATTTTAGAAGTGATAAAGCGTATGATCTTGTCAGTTGTGATCTGTCCTTTATCTCTTTACACCATGTACTAGAGCCTATTGTGCATTTTGCAAAAAGCGATATTATTGCGCTATTTAAGCCGCAATTTGAAGTGGGTAAAGAGGTCAAGCGAGATAAAAGAGGGGTGGTCAAAGATAGACACGCCATAGAAAAAGTAACGCGTGCATTTGAAACGCAAGTGATGAAAAGTTGTCAAATAGTACAAAAATGCGAATCAAAACTGCGGGGAAAAGAGGGAAATGTTGAGTGGTTCTATCACCTTAAAAAATATTAAAAGCGTAGCTATTGGAAACTTTGACGGGATCCATAGAGGTCACCAACAGCTTTTAGCCGCACTTGATGCAAACTCTGCCGTTATCGTGATAGAAAATAATAACGGCTGCTTAACCCCCGGTGAAGCAAGAGCTAAATTCATTAAACAACCCGTGTTTTTTTACCATTTAGAAAAGATCAAACATTTAGGGGCTAAAGAGTTTATCGCCCTTTTGCAAAAAGATTTCCCCGCTTTAGAAAAAGTTATTATCGGATATGACTTTGTTTTTGGCAATCAAAGGCACGGCGATGCCCGGCTGCTTAAAAACTATTTTGACGTTGTGGTGATTGAGCAGTTTTGTATCGCCGGTATTGCGATCCATTCACGTCTTATACGCCAAAGCTTACAACAAGATTATGAAAGAGCAAAACGCTATCTAGGGCGTGAGTATGAGATTGAGGGAGTGCATATCAAAGGGCAGGGGATCGCATCTAAATCTCTTGTGCCTACAATCAATCTCCATTCGCACTACTGTTTGCCAAAAGAGGGTGTGTATGCAACGATAAGCTGCGTTGACGGACAAAGCTATGCAAGTATTAGTTTTGTAGGACATAGAAAAACAACCGATAATAAGTTAGCGATCGAGACACATATTTTAGATTGCAAAATTACGCTCAAAAGCCAAAGAGTAGGGATTGTTTTTTGCCACTATCTACGCCCAAACAAAAAGTTTGAAAGCTTGGGAATGCTGAAAGAAGCGATAGAAAAAGATATTATCACAGCAAAGAGGTACCATGGAAAAAGATGAAGTATTTGCCAAACAGATTGAGAAAAAGTTTGAATTTGATGAGCGAGTGGCAACGGTTTTTGATGATATGCTCCACCGTTCTATCCCCTACTATGAACTCAATATTGACCTGATTTGCAACTATTTGCAAAAGGTTGTAAAAGATAAGGATACTATCTTAGATATCGGATGTTCTACGGCTAATGTATTGCTGCATCTCAATGAAACATGCCCGCAAATGCTGCATCTAAAAGGAATAGATAGTTCAGCGGCGATGATAAAAAAAGCAAAAGAAAAAGCAGCCGCGTATGAGGTGGCTATGCAATTAGAGGAAGCTGATGCTTTTGAGAGTGAGTTTGGCAGAAATAGTGTCGTTATCTGTAACTACTTGCTACAATTTATTCGTCCGCTCAATCGCGGTGATCTGGTGCAGAAAATCTATGAGAGCCTAGATGACGAAGGTGTACTTGTCTGTAGTGAAAAGGTGGTTTTTGATGATAAGATACATGACAAAAAAATTATCGATCTGTACTATGCACACAAACAAAAACAAGGCTACAGCCAAACCGAGATTACGCAAAAACGAGAAGCGTTAGAAAATGTATTGATCCCCTATACGATTGAGGAAAATACTAAGATGTTTAAACAAGCCGGTTTTAAAAGTGTACAAACGCTTTTTCAATGGGCAAACTTTGTGACCTTTGTTGTTAAAAAATAGTGCATCTATACTACACATGCACGCAACAATTTTGTTTGACTGCATGCTATTAAGCTTCAATTTATCTCAAAACGCTACTATAATAAATACCCCATTAAACTTATGAGTTATGTAATTTAGCCTATATAACTTATAAGTTTGGAAAAATCAAGGAGAAAATGATGACAAAGATGAAGATGTTTAGAAATCTAGTGATAGGGACTGCGCTTGCGGCGACGAGTTTGAGTGCAGCTACGTGGAAGTATGCCTTTGGTGAAGGGATGAGTGATCCGCAAGGGATCTATGCTAATGCGTTTAAAGATTTTATAGAGGAGAATTCAAGACATAAGATTGAACTGTATAAAGTAGGATCTTTAGGTGAAGAAGCGGATATGATGGAGCAAGCAAGAGCGGGACTTTTGCATTTTATCGGTCAATCAACAGGATATATGGGCGGAACGATTGGGGAGATGGATATCTTTACGCTTCCGTACGTGATGCCTACCGATACAAAAGAGTTAGATTACTTTTTCAAAAACTCAAAAGTAGTGAATGAGATGCTGCCTGAAATCTTTCATAAGCACGGGTTGGAGTTGTTAGGCGTATTTCCTGAAGGTGAGATGGCGGTAACGACAATGGAAGAGTTTCGATCGCCTGCAGATTTACAGGGCAAAAAGATCCGTGTTATGCCGGGATCTCCTATTTTGGTAGAAACATACAAAGCGTTTGGAGCTTCACCGCAGCCGATGTCTTGGGGTGATTTGGTAGGTGCATTAAAAACAGGGATGATTGACGGTCAAGAAAATCCTACGGTTTGGATCGAAGCATACGGATTGGATGATTTGACAAATGTACTTACGTATACGGGGCATGGGCACTTTAACGCTTCCATGAGTGCTAACAAAGATTTTTTTGACGGTCTTGGAAAAAGAGATCAAAAACTTGTGCAGCTTGCAGCAGAACATGCGCATAAAGTGATCTTAAATGAAGCGCAAAAGCTTGATGCTATCGGTCTTGGAAGAATTGTAAGAACCAATCCTGATTATAAGATAAATACATTGAGCGAAGAGGAACGCGCACCTTTTATAGAAGCAGCTAAAGAGGTACAAGAATCGTTTGCCGCAAAAAATATTTCAAACAAAAGAATTTTAAATCAGATGATGAAAGATTTAGAACAAGCAAAAGCAAACGCAAAATAGTGTAATAAATAAACAGTTCTAGCCCTTTACGGGCTAGATAGCGTATAGTAAAGTAAAGGTGCTTTATTTTGTTATGCGCAATCAAAGGAGAATCGTATGGATGAAACCACCCCAAACCCCACTACATCCCCAAAGCCGAAAAACCCCCTTTTGAAAGTTATCGATACAGTTGATTATATCTTAAGCAAATTTGAAGAGTATATGCTTGCTTTTGGTGTTATCGGTATGGCGGTTGTGACTATCGCTTCGGTCGTTACACGCTTTGTTTTTAACGATGCACTGACTGTGACTGATGAATTGAATATGATATTTATCGTTATCGTAACTTTTGCGGGCTTAAGTTATGCTGCGCGCAATGCCCGCCATATCCGCATGTCGGCAATCTATGATGCCTTGCCGCATCTGTACCGTAAAGTGTTGATGATATTTATCTGTGTTGTAACGGCTGCATTTATGTTTGTTTTAGCCTATTATGCGTACGGGTATGTGTATGAAGTGTATGATAGCGGTAGAATTTTGCCTGCTTTGGGGATACCCGTGTTTTATATCTACCTTTGGGTGCCTATAGGGTTTGTCGTGACGGGATTGCAGTATAGCTTTACTGCGATTAAAAACTTAAGAGAAAAAGAGGTGTATCTCTCTACAAAAGTGCGCGATGGGTATTGCGACACCGAAATTGAAGTGTAAAGGATAGATTGTGAAAAGTAAATTAATAAGAGTATTTTTTGTTTCGCTTATTTTTGCAATTGTATCTTTTGCACAAGATAGCGTGACGATGTATATTGATGAGGTGCAGGAAAACAAGCAAGAAGATAGTTTTTTTCTTACCGTCTACGGCTCCTCAGAGGCAGAAGATTTTTCAAATCATAAGTGGCGTATCGTAGATGTCACACTCAGTGATAGCAGCGGCAATAGTATCAACGAGATTGTCGAAACCGATAAGCGCGGGATGTGGGAGATTCAAAATCTTGATGCAACAAAGTTTAGTGACGGAGAGATCGCCATAGAAGCGGTGATGAAAACAGAACAAGATGAGGTCTTAGCAACGATTACGCATCAAACGCTTAAAGATACGAGTTTTAATCTGTATGAATTTATGCAAAACCATTTAGCCGGTTCTATCTTTGCATTGATGGTTGTACTACTACTTTTAGGCTTTCCGATGAAGATACCGCTTATTGCGGGAACGACTTTAGGGATCTATCTGCTTTTTAACGCCGATTTTTCGAAGATGGAGTTTTTAGTACAGCAGATGATGGCAGGGATCCGTCCGGCTGCGCTCATTGCGGTACCGATGTTTATTCTCTCTGCAGACATTATGACAAGAGGTCACTCGGCTGAAAAACTGATCGATCTTGTAATGGCATTTGTCAGGCATATCAAAGGGGGGCTTGCTGTTAGCACCGCAGGGGCGTGTACGATGTTTGGTGCGGTTTCGGGATCGACTCAAGCAACGGTGGTTGCAGTAGGTTC
>JBNJHJ010000124.1:0-5507 GCA_051748365.1 Campylobacterota bacterium | reverse complement strand
TTTGCACTAGAGTGTAAAAATCTTTTTTTTACCATCTCTTGGGAATTTTTAATAGTATCTTCACTTAAACCGCTTTCTTGAGCTATCAACTGACGCGTAAAGTCATCGAGATTTGTCAAAGTGTTGATAATACGTTCGCGCATCTGTGCTGCTGCTTTTTTTGTAAAAGTAACCGTAAGTATTGATTCCGGGCTTTGATCAAGAAAAAGTAGTGCAAGATATCGGATCGTCAATTGAAACGTTTTTCCGCTTCCGGCACTTGCTTCATACGCTACAAAGGGGTGAAATGACATGATAGTTCCTCATTATGGCAATTAAATGGTATTATAGTAAAAAAATAGGATAAAAAACTTATACATGACTTAAATTCAGTGATATTTAAGTTTATAAAGGTACAATTGCAAACAAATAAAACTAAAGGTGATTTCGGATGAAATTTACAAAATCGGTCAAAGCCAATGAGGTTCAAAGAGATTGGATCGTTGTTGATGCAAAAGATAAAATATTCGGTAGAGTGTTGACAGAGATAGCAACACTACTTAGAGGAAAGCACAAACCATCATTTACTCCAAATGTTGATTGTGGAGATTTTGTTGTAGTAGTGAACGCAAAAGATGTAAAATTCAGCGGTACAAAACTCAACACAAAACAGTACTATAGCCACACGGGATACTTAGGTGGGCTTAAAAGCGAAAAAATGGAAGAGCTGTTAGAGCAAAATCCGCAAAAACTATTTATGCTTGGGGCTCGTGGGATGCTTCCAAAGACAAAGCTTGGAAAATCAATGATCAAAAAACTCAAAGTATATCCAGGTAGCGAACACCCGCATACTGCACAGGTAAAAGGAAAATAATATGGCAAATACATACGCAACAGGACGAAGAAAAAGAGCTATCGCAAAAGTATGGCTCACAACAGGAAGCGGTGAGATTACCGTTAACGGAAAAAGTTTAGATCAGTGGTTAGGTGGACATGAGTCGTTGAAAACTCTTGTACAGTTGCCGCTTAAAGTGACAAAACAACACGGAAGCGTAAATATTAATGCCAAAACGCTTGGTGGTGGATACTCTGCACAGGCGGATGCTGTTAAGCTTGGAATCACAAAAGCATTGGTTGCTTATGATGAAGAGTTTAGAAAAGTAGTAAAACCTCTTGGGTTACTTACAAGAGACCCTAGAAAAGTTGAGAGAAAGAAACCCGGGAGAAGAAAAGCAAGAAGAAGCCCGCAGTTTTCAAAAAGATAATCTCTACACTTTTATACATACGAAGACCTCTTCGTGTGTATATCTCTTCTTATATCTAATATCACTTTACTTTATACATACACTTTTTTTAAATTTATAATGAAAACAACTCTCAAATTAATACAAATTGGTTATAATGAAAATAGATCAAATACTATTAGGAGGTAAGAAATGTTTAAGAAAACAAAAATAGTAACCCTTGGTGCATTGGTTTTGGCTAGTTCACTTTTTGGTGCGGATATGAAGATTGATAAGTCTCACTCAAATGTAGGATTTGAAATTCGACACATGATGATTAGTAAAGTAGATGGACGCTTTACGGAATTTGAGGGTGATATCTCTATAGATTTAGACAGCAAAGCGCTTACAAAGCTTGAAGCGACTATCGATGCAGCTTCGATCAATACCGATAACACCAAAAGAGACGATCATTTGCGAAGTGAAGATTTCTTTTACACCACAAAATATCCCGAGGTAACATTTGTGATGAAGCGATTCATTCAGGACAATGACGATGATGAGGGCAAAATTGTCGGTGATTTGACGATGCGCGGTATTACAAAAGAAGTCACGCTTGAGAGTGAAATTACGGGAATAATTGACGATAGAGGTACAAAAAAGGTAGGTCTTGAACTTGAAGGGGAAGTCAATCGAAAAGATTTTGGGCTCAACTGGAACAAGGTGATCGAAGCCGGCGGAATCGCGGTCGGTGAAGAGGTAGAACTTATTATCAATCTACAACTGCACGAAAAATTTGATCCTAGTAAACTCTAAACGTTACTTGAGCCATAGACAATATCGATCTCCTCTTGGAGTTCGATATTAAATTTACTCTTTACTCTTTTTTTTGCTTCCTCTATCAGCCAGATCGCATCTTGGAAGCTACCTTGAGCAACATTGATCAAAAAGTTTGCATGCTGTGAACTAAAGCAAAACCCGCCCCTTTGATAGCCTTTAAGCCCAACCGCCTCAATCAGTCTTCCCGCATAATCTCCTTTGGGGTTTTTAAAACAACTACCGGCACTGGGATAGTGTGGCTGTTTTTTGCGGGCATCTTTGAGCTTTTCTAGCATCTTTTTGTCAAAGCCGCGCTTTTTGTCAAACACTGCACACAGCGCTATATCTTCAAAGGCAGCAAATCGGTACCCGTGAGGGATCTGTTGTTTTAAAAGTGTACTGTTTTGAGTTTCTATAGACAAAAGATTATCAAAGATTTCACATCCTAGCAGCCCTGCATTCATCTTTAGTATCCCCCCAAGGGTTCCGGGAAGTTGTGCAAGAAACTCAAAGCCTTTGATATCATGTTTTTTGCAATAGGTGACAATCTTTCCCGAGGGGGTGGCTGCACCTATTGTCAGCGTCGTAGCGTCTTCACTGATGTAATCAAACTCTTTTGAAAGCAGCATCAGATCCGATGCATCGGGGGAGATAAGCAGATTATTGGCAGAGCCGATTATTTTGCCCGTTTTGGGGATTGTTTTTTTAGAAGTTATGACAAAAACATCAAGAATAGGACCGCACTTGATGCTAGAGTATTTGGAAAAGTCGATTTGTTTGATCAATTGGTGATATCTTTGATCTGCGCCCAAAGACCGATGGTAAACTCTATCATATGCCCAAGCATCCAAGGCATCAAGATAATAAGCACCGCCCCCACAAGCATGATTTTTGGAATAAAACTCAGTGTCATCTCATTGATCTGTGTGGTTGCTTGAAAGATTGAGATAACAAGCCCCGCAATAAGTCCCGCCATAAGCATCGGCAGCCCAAGCGTAAGGGTTAGCTTCATCGTTTGCAAGCCGATATCGATATATTTTTCCATCTATTAACTGTACCGCAAATCTTTATACTCTCTTGCAATAGTATAATCCGTTGCCGTAAGGGGCATATCGTATACTCCATGTTCATACCCGATGGCAAAGAGTTTATCCAGCGCTTCATACTGAAGATTACTGAGTGTAATAGAATCATCATTAGCATACAGATCCAAATATTTATTCAGCGCGTCACTTTGGATGCGTACAAGGTCTCTTTCTAGCAGCATCTTTGCTAAGGTTTTGCGATTAGCATTGGCAACATGGACGGCTTTGATCAGTGTATCCTCATATTCGATAGCTTTGGTTATAGGAATTGATCGCCGTAGTGCCATCCCTCCAAGCGGTAGCGGTAAGCCCCCGCCGCTGAGTTCTAGCCAGATATCCCAAATCTCTTTTTCAACCTCAAGATTGCTATCAAAATCCAAGATACTCTCATGAATAAGCACGCCTGCATCAACCTCACCGTTAAGCACGGCCTCTTCGATCTCTAAAAAGTTTTTGTACACCGGTCTTGCCTCGGGATAATAGATACGAAAAAGCATCGCATTGGTCGTGTACTCACCGCTGAGTGCGACTTTGAAATTCTTTTTGAGCTTTTTACCCTTTTGTTTGATAAGCTTTGGTCCATACCCGTCACCAAAACTCACCGCCGTCGTAAGCAGGGCATAATCATCTTTGATATAGGGATACGCTCCAAAGCTGATAGCACTGATATCATACTCACTCTCAAACGCTTTTTGATTGAGCGTTTCGATATCTAAAGCGATATTTTCAAAGAGGGCATTTTTTGGGCTAACCCAGCCGAATTTGATCGCATAATACATAAAAATATCATCAGCATCGGGCGAGTGTGCTATGGTTACGGTTTTTTGCATCGTTTGTTGCCTTTTGGTATATAATTCTTGCTATTATATCAAAATTAGAAAAAATCTTAATTTTATCTTCAATTGGATAAAATAATAAAAACTCTTAAATTATGATGTGGTGAAGGATCTTTATAGATGGATAGTAACAAGCAAAAAGCCTTAGATATGGCGATGAAACAGATAGATAAGGCTTTTGGAAAAGGAACTTTACAAAGGTTAGGTGATAAAAAGATCGAACCGATCGCTTCAATCAGTACCGGATCAATCGGGCTTGATATGGCGCTTGGTGTCGGCGGCGTGCCAAAAGGCAGAGTTGTAGAAGTGTATGGACCTGAGAGTTCGGGAAAAACAACACTTGCACTACAAGTGATTGCTGAAGCGCAAGCAAAGGGTGATACCTGTGCCTTTATCGATGCAGAACACGCACTTGATGTGTATTATGCAAAAAATCTCGGTGTAGATGTCGAAAACCTGCTTGTTTCACAACCTGATTACGGGGAGCAGGCACTGGATATTTTAGAAACGTTAGCACGAAGCGGAGCGGTGGATCTGATCGTGGTCGATTCCGTTGCAGCGTTGACGCCAAAAAGCGAAATTGAGGGTGAGATGGGTGATTCCCATGTGGGGCTTCAAGCAAGATTGATGAGTCAAGCCCTCAGAAAGCTAACGGGAATATTGAGTAAGATGAATACAACGGTGATCTTTATCAACCAGATCCGTATGAAGATCGGGATGATGGGATATGGAAGCCCCGAAACAACCACAGGCGGCAATGCACTCAAATTTTACTGTTCGGTAAGAATTGACGTTAGACGAATTGCGTCACTTAAGCAAAGTGAAGAGCAGATTGGAAACCGAGTGCGCGCTAAGGTTATCAAAAATAAGGTCGCACCGCCGTTTAGACAAGCGGAGTTTGATATTATGTTTGGAGAGGGGATCTCAAAAGAGGGTGAACTGATCGATTACGGCGTAAGCCTTGATATTGTCGATAAAAGCGGCGCTTGGTTTAGTTATGAGGATAAAAAGTTAGGACAGGGGAAAGAGAAAGCAAAAGCGTTTTTAAAAGAAAACCCCGAGATATACCGTGAACTTGAGGAAAAAGTAAAATCCGAGATGGGTCTGAATAAGATGCTTGAGATGGATCAAGACGAGATCAATGCAAGTGATGATGCTTAATAAATTATAAAGGGTAAAGATGATTTTTATAGATGATGTAAGAGCTGATGAGGTACTAGATAGTCGAGGCAATCCAACTGTAAGAGCTACAGTGACGCTTAGTGACGGAACATGTGAAAGCGCGATCGTGCCAAGCGGTGCAAGCACAGGAAGCAAAGAAGCGCTAGAGCTTCGTGACGGCGGTGACCGCATGATGGGTAAAGGGGTACTTAAAGCCATTGAAAATATCAATGTCACCATAGCTGATGAGCTAGTGGGGGTGAGTCCGTATAATCAAGCGATGATTGATGGGATTATGAAAGAGTTAGACGGGACGCAAAACTATTCTAATCTTGGAGCAAATGCCGTTCTTGGTGTATCTATGGCAGTAGCGCGGGCTGCGGCAAGTTCGTTTGGAATGCCGC
>JBNJHJ010000123.1:0-5510 GCA_051748365.1 Campylobacterota bacterium | reverse complement strand
GTAGTTTGTTTCTACCCTGCGGACTTTACATTTGTATGCCCGACTGAGATTGCAGCGATGAATGCAAAATATGACGAGTTCCAAGAGATGGGTGTTGATATCCTAGCTGTTTCAACAGATACGCACTTTTCACACAAAAGATTTGTAGAGACTGAGCCATTGCTTAAAGACTTGAAGCTTACTATCGGTGCAGACCCTACAGGAAATGTAAGTAGAGCGTTTGGTGTTATGATGGAAGAAGCAGGACTTGCGCTTAGAGGAAGATTTTTATTCAATCCTGAGGGAATTTGTGTTGCTCAAGAGGTACAAGCTCCAATGGTTGGAAGAAATGTAAATGAGTTCTTAAGACAAGTAAAAGCTTGGCAGCACGCAACAAAAACAGGTGAAGTTTGCCCTGCAGGTTGGGTACCGGGTGGAAAAACGCTTCCGGTTAACACTGACGAAGAGCAGATGACAGGTAGAGTCGGTGATTACATCACTCTTGAAGAGATCGTTAAAAACTAAGTTTGACTTAGAATATGAAAAAATTAATAATTATAGCTATCGCCGCGGTTGCGGTGATGGCAAACAGTTTGGAAATCGGGCAAAAGTTTCCATATGAAAACTTTGAAAACCAACACGGCAATATGTTGGCAATAGATAAAAGTACGAAAAACGTTATTATCGCTTTTACAAAAGCGCAAGGAAAGATCGTAGATACACATCTTCAAAAACAAAAAGATTATCTACAAAAGACAAACTCGGTGTATTTGACTGATGTAAGCAATGTTCCATCTTTTGTGATGAAGATGTTCATGCTACCAAAGTTCAAACAGTACGACTATGAGATGGGTTTTGTCAAAGATGAAGTCAAAGCACAAACCCTTCCAAGAAAGGGTGAGAATTTAACTCTTATTGAGTTGGATAACCTTGAAATAACCTCCATAAAGTTTAGTAAAGATTTATAACAAGCCCCCTTTACGGGGTTTGTATCTTAGCAGTTTTATCCTTCTTTTCATTGGGTTGCCATATATCCCCCAATAATCCCCCAAACCTCCTTTGGTTCCCTTTGAGAGGGAGGATAACAGTGCTAAATTTTGCAGCTAAGGGCTTCATCTACAATTAGATCAGACATCACTTCAGATTTGCTTACGACATGTTTGAGTTTAAAATCAGCTAGCAGTTTTCGCTCCATCTCATTGGCAACACTTGCGATGATATCGATATTTGGATTGATATTGTGAATAATTTCTACTACCATCTGCAGTTTTGGAAAGTTATCAATAGCTACAATTACACTAGATGCATCTTGAATATCAAGAGCAAGTAATACCTTCTCCTGTGCAGCATTTCCAAAAACGATATTTTTATTATTATCTTTTGCCTCCTCTACGAGTTTAAGGTCATGTTCGATAATGACGTGCGGTACATGGTTTTGCTCAAGCTTTTGTACGACATCATGACCGGTATGTCCGTATCCGCAAACAATAACGTGGTTTTTATATCCCGTGCTTTTGATCTCGATATCTTCAGGGCTGGGTTCTTTTGCAACAAGATCGGCTAAGGTACTGATGTGGTTGAGAATAAAAGGGGTAATGATCATTGAAAGTACGATCGTTAGGATCATGATTTGCACAACGGTTGGGTCAAGAAGGGAGTTACTGTTTGCAAGAGCGATGATTGCAAGCGAAAACTCCCCGATTTGAGAAAGCGACAGAGCGGTTTTAAGTGATGTTCTTGTTTGGCTTGTGGGGCGGATGATAGCATAGATAAGCAAAGCTTTGAGCACCATAATACCAACGACTAAACCGATAATTGTAAAAAAGTGTGTCGCAATGATATTCAGATCGATCTGCATCCCGATAGTGATAAAAAACAGCCCCAAAAGCAGGTCTCTAAAGGGGATCAAATCCGCTTCGATCTGGTGTTTATACTTTGTCTCGGCAATCATCATCCCCGCAATAAACGCCCCTAAAGAGTAGGAAAAGCCAAAAAAGTGCGCAAGATAGGATGATCCGATAACGATTAACAGTACCGCACCTATGTAGATCTCACTAGAATCCGATACCATCTTGAGTAGTCGCTCGACCAAATATTTGCCGATAAAATACAGTAGTAGAAGTGCCACAACGGCATTAATTGCAGTGGTTGTTAAGAGCTTGCCAAGTGAACTATCGGTAGTGGCAAAGATGGTGATCATTAGCAGTATAGGAATAACGGCCATATCTTGAAAGAGCAAGATCCCTAAAGAGCGCTTTCCAAATCCGCTGTTTATCTTACCGCTTTCATTGAGAAGTTTCAATACAATCGCCGTTGAGGATAAAGCGATAGCTGCACCGATAATGATACTGGATTTTGTGGGAATTTCAAAAATAAAATAACTGATTAGATAGACGATAAATCCGGTGATAAACACTTGTGCTAAACCGTTGATAAACACCTCTTGTTTCATCGCTTTTAAGTGTTTAAACGATATCTCAAGCCCTATTGTAAACATTAAAAACACAATCCCAAACTCTGCAATGTGTGCTAACTCTCCGTTAAATCCGCTTCCTAGATCAAAAATCGTTGCAATAGCAAATCCTGTAAAGATATAACCGATAATAGTGGGGATATTAAATTTTCGTAAAAAAACATTCAGCAGTGTCGCAATCGCAATAGCTGCGATAATGATAAGTACAAGTGATTCAACCATATTTGCTCCATTAAATTAAATAAAACGTATTTTACCACAATCATAGAAAGAATTAAGATGGTATAATAGTGCAATTAAACATTGAGGGGTTAGGATGAAAGATAGAAACATTATAGTCGCTACCGATTTTTCCGATAGAAGTTTTGCAGTGATAAAAAAGGCCCAAAAGTTTGCCGAAAAAAGAGGCGCGCACTTGCATATTGTGCATATACTGCAAAAGGGTTTTTTTTCAAACTTTGATGCAATTGATGCAATTCGTGATAGTAGCTATGAGATTTTGACTCAAAAAGTACGGGGCATTGACAAGGAGCATTTTCACTGTGTAGAGGGAGAGTTGGATGTGGAACTTAAAAGCAGTGTCGAATTTTTAGATGCTGCTTTGGTGATTATTAGCAGTAGCGGTGAAAGAAGCCATCTTAAAGAGTTTTTTCTTGGATCTTCTACCAAAGAGATCGTTCGCGCGGTGCATGTGCCCACCTTGATTGTAAAAACCGATAGAGAGTTGTTGTTTAAAAACATTATGATCCCTTCAGATCTTTCACAAAAATCTCATGAGCATATCTTAAAAGTCCAAACACTTTTTCCTCAAGCTTATATCGTTATTTTGCATACCTATACCGTACCGTTTGAGGGACGACTGGGCTTTTACGGGATGCATGAAGATGAGATTGTGAATTTTCAGCATGATATAAAACTCAATGCAAGAGAGAATGCGTACCGTTTTTATGAGGGGTTGCATCTTGATCAAAGCAGGGTCAAGTTGCAGGTAAAAGAGGGTCCTATCGATACAGGATTTTTTCTCCAAGAGGCATCATCACTTCAGTGCGATCTTATCTCTTTACATACAAGCGGTAAGTTTAGCTTTTTTGCTTTTGATCTTTTAGGTGATGCAAAACAAGATGTTTTGATGATGCGGTTATAATCTTTTTTTTAACTGCATTATTCTATTATAAGAGTTTTCTATACTTTGCTGTGTGATCTTTCCCTCTTGCAGCAACCGGTGTATCGAAGCGATTACTTTTTGGGTTGTGTTAGGATCATAACTGCCTAAATTGTTGCCGATGACGATCACGTCGACGCCTGCATTGATGAGTAGCTCTAGACTCCTTTTTAAACTATACTCTTGAGTGATTGCACGCATCTGTAAATCATCACTAAACACTACTCCCCTAAAGCCAAGTTCCTTGCGTAAAAGTGTTGTAACGGTTTTGTATGACAATGTTGCCGGAAGGTCGGCATCAAATGCAGTGTTATAGATGTGAGCGGTCATGATCGCATCTACTTGGTCTTGTGCTATCAGTTTTTTATATGGGATCAGCTCTTGCTCTTTGTAACTACGACTGACATCCACAACACCCAAATGTGAATCGTTTTGTGAACTGCCGTGGCCGGGAAAGTGCTTGAGTACGGGGATTACCTTTTGCTCTTTGTATGCTTTTATGGCTTGTGATGCATGTTTGATCACCGTTTTTGCATCTTTTGCGTAGCTGCGATCGAGTTTGGCGATGACCGGGTTATCGGGATTAATAGCAAGATCTACAACGGGAGCAAAATTGAGATTGATACCGCTTTGATGCAGCGTTTGTGCCATGGTTTTTGTTTGGGTGTAGGTAAAGTTTGCATCATCAATTTCTCCTAAGTGCTTTTGAGAAAAGGTCTTTTTAAAGCCGTACTTTTCTTTTAAGCGGTTGACACGGCCGCCCTCATAATCAACGGCGATAAAAAGCGGTGTTTTGCTTAGTTTTTGCAGTGACTTTGTAAGAGCTTGCAGCTGCTGTGGGGATTGGATATTTCGTTTATCTGTTTGTGTTTGCAGATCATAATCAAACAGTATCACGCCGCCTATTTGATGCTTTGTAATATCGTTATAGATAGCATCATTGTGTGTAACTTGGGTCCCCTTAAACCCCACTAGCAGCATCTGTGCAATCATCGCATCTAGCGTTGTTGCACAAAGTGGAGATAATAGTATTATACATAGAAGAAGTTTTTTCATCTTCTATGCGATGGAAGTTGTGTTTTTGTTTTGTTTTGCTTTGTACAGTTGCAGATCGGCTTCATTGACCATTTTTTCTATACTATCTTCAAGCGAAGCACTGATACCGATACTAACGGTAAAATGGATACTCTCTTCCTCGGCGATATCTAGATCCATCGAGTGGATGTCAAAACGTAGCGTGTCAAAAAAATCAAACGCTTTTTCTTTATCCACTCCCTGTACCGCAACGCAAAACTCGTCACTCCCAAAGCGCGACACCATATCTGAACCCTTTGTTTCATCAAGTAAGCGTTTTGCTACGGCTTTGATCGCTTTGTCGCTTGTTTTTTGTCCATACTTTTGCCAAATCTCTTTGAGCCCGTCGATATTGATCATCGCCACGGCGATCTTCTTTTCCTCTTCTAAAATCTCTTTAAACCGCTCCCCCATCGTTTGGAAAAAGTAGGTTCTATTATATGTTTTTGTCATATAATCTTTGTTTTGCATATCTTGGATCGTCTCGATCTGTTCAAGCGATTCAATGGTATTGTTGATACGGCAGTTAAACTCTTCGTTGCTAAAGGGCTTTTTGATAAAATCACTCGCGCCGAATTTTAAAAATCTTGAAGATATCAGTTCACTCTCTTCGCTAGAGATCGCAATCACGGCTAATTGATCTTTGCTGTAATGCTTGCGTATCTCTAACGTCAGTTCCACCCCGTCCATATTGGGCATATTATAATCTGTGATCACTACGCGAATATCGGGGTCGTGAGAGAGTTTAGAAAGGGCATCCACGCCGTCATCGGCTTCGATCACGTGAAACATTTGATTTCTTAAAAGTTTGCTAATTTTGCG
>JBNJHJ010000122.1:5364-5511 GCA_051748365.1 Campylobacterota bacterium | reverse complement strand
ATGGGCAAACACGACGCGATCAACGATGCGATCATGACGGCGATGATGTATGTAAAGCTTAAAAACATTTCAAAACTTTCTTCGTAAGGGGGCATTACCGTTGGATCGAGATTGTACTTTTTGGTAAATGCGTCTATATCATGTACT
>JBNJHJ010000122.1:2461-5354 GCA_051748365.1 Campylobacterota bacterium | reverse complement strand
TTGATAGTATTATGAAAGATTTGAAGCTGCCTATCATGGGCAAACACGACGCGATCAACGATGCGATCATGACGGCGATGATGTATGTAAAGCTTAAAAACATTTCAAAACTTTCTTCGTAAGGGGGCATTCCCGTTGGATCGAGATTGTACTTTTTGGTAAATGCGTCTATATCATGTACTAAATATTTATGCGATCGTAAACCAACCTAAAATTTCCTTTTTATTTAACAATTAACAATGTTACAGCATATGTTAAACTAGAGTAAATCCAACTCATAGCTTATATCTTTGATAAGTTTTGAAAGGGGGCGTCTGTGCAAATCTTCATCGCTTACATATGCGCAAGTGACTAATCGAAGCAAATCTTCACGGTTTTTAAAAAGTGTTCCCTCATAGTTTTGGTACAACTCATCAAGGTAGCTTTCATTGTAGATTTGGGCTTTTTGGATGAGTTCTAGGACTATGTCTTTGTGTTTATTATATAAAGTATCTAGTCCAAACTCTTTTTTTATCTGTTCTGCTCTGTCATCATATGTCTCTAACGAAATACTAAAACTGTCTTTATTATGGTAAAAACTGCTATTTTCAATAGTGAATTTAAACTTTGCGAAATCATTAAAACTTTCTTGATACGGATGCAGATGCGTTTTGAGAGAAAATTTTGTCCTTCCTTTAAGTCTTGAATTACACAAGATACATGAAGGAATCAAATTATAAAATGATAATGCTAAAATCGGGTGAGTATTTTTGTCGTAAAAATGGTCAAAATCAGGTCTTGTACTTTTTGCATTTTTTTCTTTTTTGTTACTTGCTCACAGTGCCGTTTACACAACTGTTCTAAATCACTATGTTTAATCTGTACCATTAAAATCTTTTTGCATCTGATGCAGTTTAGTTTTTAACTACGGCAAATAATCTCTAACGATACTTTCAACATAAGCAGGATCAACTCCCTCATAATCATGGACTATATAATTTCTTGTATAGTATGACCCTCTTTATCTTTCATAAGGTCATGTTTTGTCAGTACCGTATCATCAAACTTTTTTAGTGTTTCGCCAATTTGAGCGATTCCCATCAAAAGTGCCATCTGCCCTTCAAAATCATCTATGGCTTTTACTATGCCGCCGTGTCTTTTCACGATCTTTTCTATGTTTTCAATCATCTCTAACATAAAATCTATTTTGGCAACACTTGATTGTTTAGACATACACAACCTCATTTAAAATATACTTTTTACCCGTTTTTGATAATCCGTCCTTTGAAGCGATATCAACTCTTTTTTGCATCCTATTTGAAAGAATTTGTTTGATCTCATTTAACCTTGAAAACCCCATAAAACCGCTATATTTTTTCATAAAAGGTTCCTCTAAATGATACAAAATATCTATATCACTACTTTCTTTAAAATCGCCTCTTGCATACGAGCCAAAGATGCCATCAATAATAAAACCATCATTTTGAAACTCTTTTTTTAAAGCTTTTATCTCATTTAAAAGTTCACTTTGTGTCATCTTCTGCCTCTTGTTTATCTTTGAGTTTTTGTTCTAACGCTTCAATCTGTTTTTTTATTGTATCTATTTCCTCTTTGTTTGACAACTCTCTTTTACTGTCAAGCATCTTTTGTAGTTGTCGTTTTAACAACGGTTCACCTATAATAGAGATAATATTTTGTGCTTGCTTATCATCTGTAACCTCTGATTTTTTTTCATTGAGATAGTTTATAACCTGATCTATCTTCCCTTTCGCAAACTCACCCATCAGCCCGTCTTTCATAAAAAACCCGTGAGATAAAAGCGTGTGGATATTTGCCCCAAAAGTATCTATATCTACATCTACTTGTTTACCCTCTTTTAAAAATATTACATTTTCTTTTGGTAGGTCTGAAAGGATGAAAGGTGAGTGTGATGTTAAAATAAGATGAATTTTCTTATCAGAAAAATTATCTTTCAAAAATTGATATAAATAGTTAATATACTTTTTTTGCCAATTTGGGTGAAAATAATTTTCACCCTCATCTATGCATAATGTAATAGTATCTTGATCTATTTGAGAGTATATATTGCTAAGTATGTATATTAATTGATATTGCCCATCACTCATTGTTGGATAAAAATCAAAATTAAATACATTTTTGCCTTTAGATTCAAGTAAATCATTATTATTTTTTATTTTTGTAATTTCTATATATATTTTAAAAAAATCATTTGAAATTTTATGTATATTAATATAGTGGCTTGCGGTTAATGAAAAATCCTCTAATGGAAACTGCATAAAACTTCTAATTTTTAATTTTATACTTTTTTCTATATATTCTTCTAATTCTAAAATTGTCTCATCATGGTTTTTTGATGCTTGTATATTAAAATCTATATTATAATTTTTCAAATATGCAAGTAACATAAGTATGTGAAATATTTTTAATCTTTTAACTTGGTCTTCTTCAAAAGGAGAGTAACATCTATAAAAATCAAAGCTTTTATTTTCTATGGGTTTCAATAATTCATAAAAATCATCATCTATTCCAAACCTTACAATTTTTGGTATATCAAAAGGAAAATCTATATTATTGTTCATTAAAAAATCTAATAACAATAAATATTCTTGCTGAGCATGAGAAGGAGTCGGTTTTAAAAATGCCTTTTGAATAGAATCATTAGTTATTTTTTCAATAGTTACTGAAGATTTATTATTTGTCCTCAGTCTTAGATTTTTTTCGTAGCTGAAAATTTTATTTTCGTATTTATTATAGTAAACAGTTATTTGAAGTAAGTCTAAAAATAAGGACGGATAATCTTTATTACTGTATGGGTTTTCATAATAGCCAAAATCACTAATCAATTCTAAAATATTACTCTTCCCACTCCCATTCTCCCCAACAATAGCAGTCA
>JBNJHJ010000122.1:0-2361 GCA_051748365.1 Campylobacterota bacterium | reverse complement strand
CTTCATCATTGACTCAAAAGATACTTGTATAGTGGTTTAACATATATTGTTTTAGCATCTAAATACAGCTCTTGCTCTTCATGTTGTGTAATCAGATAGGCTTTGTTTAGTCCAAAATAATCCATCGCTTCGACAAGTCCGTCTATCTCACGTTTTCTTGTTATTTGATTTTCAATATCATAACTTACATTAACCAGCACTTGATCTCCGTCTATCTTTGCATAAAAATCAACCTCGTGCTTTTGCTTGAAATAATATACCTCTTTACTTTGTCTGCGTAGGTGCAAAAAAACAACATTTTCATAAAGTTTACTTTTATCTTCTCCAATAGCGTAATCATAAATCTTTTTAAAACCGTTATCAACTGCATAGATCTTTTTGGGATTTCGCATCTCTTCTTTTATAGAGTTTCTAAAAATAGGTACGCTAAAGAGCGTATAGGCATCTTCAAGGTAGCAAATGTAATTAAAAATCGTATCTTTACTAAGCTTAAAACCTTGGGATTTAAATTCGTTATAGAGTTTATTAAAGCTAATCAGCGTTGCAATATTTGTAAAACAGTATTTATTTAACGTTTTTAGCAAAATTCTATTGGTGATGTTATACCTATCGACGATATCTTTATACACGATAAGTTCAAGATAATCGCTCAATATCTTTCTTGCAATCATCTTTTCCTCATTGATCGTTTCGGCAAATCCACCGTCAACAAGATAACTTTCAAGTGCATTTTTAATATATGCCGATGATTTTGATGAGTGTATATTTGGCTCAATTTGCTTATACTGCAGATATTCTTTAAATGAAAAAGGGAAAATTTCAAAACTAATAGTTCTTCCTCTTAAAGAGGTTGCTATTTCAGATGAAAGCAGTTTTGCACTAGAGCCTGTGATAAAAATTTGAATATTTTCATTATCATAAATTCGTCTTACATACAACTCCCAATTTTGAACAACTTGCACCTCATCAAGCAAAAGATATATCTTTTCATCTTTTTTTTCGGGGAAAAGCTCAAAATAGCTTTCAAGCAGTAGATCTAAAGATTGCAATTTTAAAGGATAGAGTCTGTCATCTTCAAAGTTGATATAAATGATGTTTTCTCTTGTAACTTGTTTTCGTAGTTTTTTAGCGATATCAAACAATATACTACTCTTGCCGCTTCTTCTAACACCGATTAATGAAATAATTTTAGAACTATTAATCGGTATATCATAATCTCTTGAGAGAATATCTTTTATATCTCTTTCAATAAAATCAGTAAGTAACTTTTTAAATATATTCTTCATTTTTATCCTTTATCATAAGGATAATTATATATATTTTTATCCCTCTTGTCAAGGACAAAACCTACTCACACTTTTGATCACTGATCACTTTTATCTCATCGCAGCTAAAGCCTGCTTTTTTTCTATCTTCTACGTTTACATAGGGCTTTTTATTCTTTGCCCCCGGTAGTATCTTTTCAACGATATCAAAATAGCAGCTTTTATCCACGCCCTCTTCTTTGCACGCGTATGCAAACCAGCGATCGCCTTTTTTAACGTGATCTACCTCTTCTTCAAGTATCACTTGCAAAATCTTTATGATATCTTGAGAGAGTGGATCTTTGTGGTGGCTGAGTTTTTCTATGATCTTTGGGTTAGAATCCAGCCCCGAAGCTTCTAAATAGCGTGGCACCGTTGCCATCCGCTCAAGAAGCGTCAGTGAGCGCTGTGAAATATCAAATAAAAAAGAGTGCACATTAAAATCCCCGTAAGCGTAGCCTAGGGAGTTTAATCTTTCCTCTATCATCTCAAAGTGGCGTATCTCATCGGCTGCCACTTCAAGCCAATCATCATAAAACGCTTTGGGCATATTTTCAAAGCGGTAGCACGCATCAAGGGCAAGATCAATTGCGGAGTACTCGATGTGAGCGATGGCGTGCAAAAGTATCGCTTTGCCCTCTTTTGTCGTTAGTGCCGTTCGCTTTGGCACCTCTTTAGCATCGACGACGTTGCACACCGCAGCATATGTTGGCGTCGTAAAGATCTGTTTTTGAGTACTTTCAAACACAACATGATCTTTTTTATACGCTGTATAAAGTAGATCAAACTTTTTAAACCGCGAAGCGATATCGCAATCAAGCAATATCGCTTCTATGGTTTTAAAAAACTGCATCTAATCAATAGGAACCGCAGGATTTAAGCCCGCAGTGTTATGTAAAAAGTGTCTATGTTTTTCAAACTGATCGATAATATCAGTTGCAATCACATCTTCATCGTATCCATAGATATCATACGCTTTGTTTCCATCTTGTAGGTGCACTTCCGCACGACCGTACTTTTTTTGCTCTTTGAGCGGGTTTACCGATTCAGGAAATGC
>JBNJHJ010000121.1:0-5563 GCA_051748365.1 Campylobacterota bacterium | reverse complement strand
TAAAACCTATTGAAAATAAAATTTTAGAAAATGAAGAGAAGCAAACGGCACTGTCTCAACTCAATGCTGATATTGCAGGATTTAAAGATACCGTAGGTGCACTTTCAGATCCAACACTGTTTGCAAACCGCGGCGTGGATGTTCACGGCACCTCCGTACAAGCAACGGTAAATCCCGGTGTTGACGTGCAAGATATGCAGATAGAGGTACAGAAATTAGCCAAAAACGATGTTTTTCAAGGTGATACCGGGTTTGCTACGCGTGAATCTACTGTTGCCAATGAAGATAGTGTTTTAGAGTTAACAGTAGGCGATAGTATCTATGAGATTGAAGTCAGTGCGGGAACGACACTGGATCAACTCCGTACAAAGATTAACGATGTAGCGGGTGAAAGTGTCACAGCTTCGATCATTAACACGGGACAAGACGATCCTTATAGCTTGATATTAAAAAGTGACGAGACGGGAACGGATAATAAAATCTCAATGAACGTAACCTCAGGCGCACTCAATACAGGATTTAGTAATATCCAACAAGCCCAAGATGCGGAGTTTAAATATAACGGCATCAGTGTCACCAGATCAAGTAATCAAGTCAACGATCTTGTCAACGGAGTACAGTTAACGCTGCTTGAAGAAAACGACCTTGGAAGAACGACCAATATAGAGATCAATCAAGATACAAGCGGGCTTGAAGATAAGATGTCTGCATTTGTTGAGACGTATAATAAATTAGTAACGCAGCTAGATGAATTAACGAAATTTGAAGAAGAAAGCGGTGAATCGGGAGTATTTCAAGGTGAAAGTACCGTTAACCGATTAAAAAGTGATCTCTCAAGTATTGCTACGTATATTAGCGGTGATAGAGAATCGATGAGAGACTTTGGCGTGGAACTTGGAGAAGGTGGAAAACTGACTTTTGAACCTGCCGATTTGCAAACAAAACTTTCTGAAGGGACTGAAGATATAGAGCAATTTTTTATAGGAAGTTATGAAGAGATAGCGGGAAAAGAGCGTTTGACTGACGGTGTGTTTACACAATTTAGTGATTTAGTTGAGCGTTATACCGATTTTTCAAACGGAATTTTTAAAAATTTTAACGATCAATTGACCAATGAAGCAAAAGCATTGCAAAAAGAAAGAACAACGGCTATACAACGTCTTGATGTTCGCTATGAAACAATGGCGCAACGCTTTGCGGCATATGATAACCAAATAGCAAATATGCAAAACTCTTTCCAAGGGTTGCAGATGCAGATAGAACAACAGGCTAACGGGAATTAGGAGTAAATAATGCAACATGCATACAATGCATACAACCAAAACAGTGTACAGATAGAATCCCCCGAAAGGCTTATAGAGATGCTGTATGAAGGCATCTTACGGTTTTGTGGGCAAGCAATAAGTGCTATTGAAAATGAAGATTTAGAAAAACGTACCTACTGGATCAACAGAGTAACGGCAATTTTTACGGAGCTTTTAAACTCATTAGATTATGATGACGGCGGTGAAGTGAGTCACTATCTAAGCGGATTGTACCTGCAACAGATCAAAAATTTGCACAATGCCAATACTGAGGATAGTATTGAAAAGATTCAAGAGGTAATGAATGTCACAAAAAGCCTCTTAGAAGCATGGAGGGAAGAGGTATGTCAAGTCAAGAGTGGTTAAATGCGTTTAAGATAGCGCTTATAAATGAAAACATAGAAAAAATGGATGAACTTAATGCTCAGTTGCCGCAGTTTGAAACAGTAGAGCAGATGAAAGAAGCCCAAGCTTACATTGCTCAAGCGGCAGACTTGATGCAGCAGCAACAGTTAGAACTTCGAAACAATATGAATAAGATTTTAAAAACAAAAAAGTATTTAAAATCTTAATAACAAAGCAATAAACTCTCACATTTTCGTTAAAATACGTGTAACATTTATACAAGGATAGTTTTATGAGTAGAGATATTAAAAAAGTCGTACTTGCCTACAGTGGCGGGCTTGATACGAGTATTATATTAAAATGGTTGCAAGATGAGTATAACTGCGAAGTTGTCACCTTCACAGCCGATATCGGCCAGGGTGAAGAGGTAGAACCTGCAAGAGCCAAAGCCAAGCAACTTGGGATCAAAGATGAAAATATCTTTATTGAAGACCTCAAAGAGGAGTTTGTGCGTGATTATGTCTTTCCAATGTTTCGTGCTAATACAATTTATGAGGGTGAGTACTTGCTTGGAACCTCAATTGCAAGACCGTTGATTGCTAAAAGACAGATTGAGATAGCAAAGCAGATGGGCGCTGATGCCGTAGCACACGGAGCTACGGGTAAAGGAAACGATCAAGTGCGATTTGAACTAGGGTATTTAGGGTTAAATCCCGATATAAAAATCGTGGCACCATGGAGAGAATGGGATCTTAATTCTCGTGAAAAACTGCTAAGCTATGCTCAAAATCATGGTATTCCTATTGAAAAGCATGGACAAAAATCTCCCTATTCAATGGATGCAAACTTGCTTCATATCTCCTATGAAGGCGGTATTTTAGAAGATCCCGCAGCTGAACCTGAAGAGAGTATGTGGCGATGGAGCGTAAGCGTAGAGCAAGCTCCTGATGAGCCTGAATATATTGAACTTGGGTATAAAAACGGGGATCCGGTGACGCTTAACGGCAAAGAGTTGACTCCCGGAGCGATGCTTGAAGCGCTTAACCGGTTAGGAAATAAACACGGGATAGGACGGATCGATATCGTAGAAAACCGTTTTGTGGGGATGAAAAGCAGAGGATGCTATGAAACTCCCGGTGGTACGATCATGCTCAAAGCCCACCGAGCGATCGAATCAATTACACTTGATAGAGAAGAAGCACATACAAAAGATGAATTGATGCCAAAATACGCAACACTTATCTACAATGGTTTTTGGTTTGCTAGTGAACGAAGAATGTTGCAAGCTGCTATCGATGAAACACAAAAAAACGTAAACGGAACGGTGCGCTTGAAACTGTATAAAGGTAATATTATCGTTGTGGGACGCCAATCAAATCAATCGCTGTTTAACGAAGAGTTGTGTACGTTTGAAGAAGATAGCGTATATGATCAAAAAGATGCAGAGGGCTTTATCAAACTCAATGCGCTTCGCTTGATCGTTGAGGGAAGAGCGCGCAAAAAATAAGAGATGAAAAAGAGATTTAAAACCTATTTTCTCTCCCTTTTTCGTGAACTGTTTTTGTACCATAGCGGTTCTTTGGAGTTTCGTGCAAAAGTGCTAGCCGTCGTTGTTGCAGCTAATGCTACGCATGGTGTGTGTGAACAAGAGATATTAAAAGATATCGCCTTTACAACGTATGAGAAAGAGCCTGAACGTGCAGAGATTTTACAAACAGCAGTAAATGAGTATCTTTCAAAAATCGATGATAACAGTGCAACGTTTTTTAACTCTTTGATCTTTGCGATTGAAAAAGAGAGCAAAGTTACAAAACGCTTTAAAAACAAGATCGATATTGCGCAGTTATCACGATTTACTGCTTGTGAAATGTCAAGCGAAGATAGGGTGTATCAACTGCGTGTTCTTGAATTTTTAAAGGAGGTCAAAGCATGAGTGTGGGGTGGGGATGCATCCATCTAGTCGATGATAGATGCAAACTGTTAAATAAAAAATGCGATCCTGGTGACAAGGGGTGTGTGCTCTATGGTAAAGCTATCTTTTCAAAGCCCGATACCCCCTCAAACAAAGCGGTCAAAAGGCGCCAAAGAAAGCGCTGATTAAAAGATCACCGTTTTATTGGCATACATAAATATTCTATCTTCTAGTGCATACTTGAGCGCTTTAGCTAATACTATCTTTTCTACATCCTGTCCTGCTTGTTTCATATCTTGCCAACTATAACTATGATCAATACGCGTGATATCTTGATAGATAATCGGTCCTTCATCAAGCATATTATTCACAAAATGTGCCGTTGCCCCAATGATTTTGACCCCTCTTTCATACGCTTGCTTGTAGGGATTAGCCCCGATAAACGCGGGTAAAAAGGAGTGGTGGATATTGATGATCTTTTGATCATAACGCTTGACAAAAGCGGGATTAAGAATACGCATATACTTTGCCAAAACGATATAATCAAATGCATACCTGTCGATATACTCCATCACATTTGCCTCATGGGCATCTCGGGTTATTCCATCGGCACTTACATGATGAAAAGGGATATCAAACTTTTGCGTTAAATCTTGCAAAGAGTCGTAATTAGAGATGACTGCTTGAATATCGGCATCAAGTTCCCCGTCAGCGTATCGGATCAAAAGATCGCCTAAACAGTGGCTCTCTTTTGTAGCCATAATGAGTATTTTTTTTCTTCGTGGCTGTATCACTTTGATATTGGCGTCATCGGGTAAAATAGTTTTGAGTTTCTCTTCTAAATCACAAACCTCAATCTCTCCCTCAATGACACTGCGCATAAAAAACTTTTTATAATTACTATCAACAAACTCACTGTTTTTTTCTATATTTAACCCGCTTTCATAAAAAAGCTTACTGACTTTATACACCAATCCTTTTTCATCGCTACAATCAATCAACACTTTTAGTTGCAATACTACGCCTTTACAATGTTTTTTGAAATTGTAGCAAAAAGCATGTTAAAAGGGCCATACGCTTTCTATAATACTTGAAGCCCAGCCCTTTTGTGTTGCTTTTTCAAGGTCTCCTTGTGTGGTATAAGCTACTTTGGCATCGGAGATATATTTAGAATTGATCTGATTGTATTGATCGATATCATAGGGACGAATGACCCCGCTTACTTGAATGAACTGTTTTTCACCGTTGATCAGTATTTCACGACTTCCTTCGATGAAATAGTTCCCGTTTTGCATCACTTTTATAATCCTTGCAGAGATTGTTGTGCTAAACTCCTCTGTTCGCGTATTGGTACCGCCTCCTTGAAAAGTGTTGTTGCTTCCTGCTTGAAAACCAAGACTTCCTATTTTGTTGACCTGATCGACTACTTTTCCTACCGTACCGCTTTCTCCGCCATATCCGACAACACCGCCGCCAAGGTCTGTATTGTTTGATTTATTGACGTTTTTTTGTGCGCTTGAGGAGGTGTTGGCACTTTCTTGAATCACCACGGTGACTATATCATGTTCATCCATCGCTTTTCTATCGGCAAAGAGTGGGTTTTTCCCCTGTCCAAAGAGACTTCCTTGGTTAGTAAAATTATCTCTTTGTTGGCGCGAAGGCATCTGCTCGGCGTACGCCGGGGGCTTCATGTCGATTTTTGGTTCTACGTTTTTTGCATTACATCCACTCATCATCAGTGCAGCTACTGCCATAATAAAAATATTGATTAGTTTCACTTCTTTTCCTTTTTGGTATAATTATTTTAAAAATAGGGAGCTCATATCTACACCGTTACACAAGAGTTTTACAATGAGATAGAGGTCAAACACTCTAAATTCAAAGCATATATTGTTCCATTTTTGGAGTTTGAGCGTTACAATCAAACCTTGCGAAAACAAAACCCCAAAGCAAACCATGTTGTTTGGGCGTACCGACACTATAATGAGCATTTTCAAATTGT
>JBNJHJ010000120.1:0-5615 GCA_051748365.1 Campylobacterota bacterium | reverse complement strand
GTACTTTTTGTCGGACCGCAGACAAAAGTATATGAGGGGATGATTATCGGTGAGAATGCAAAAGCCGGTGATTTAGAGGTCAATCCGCTTAAAGGAAAGCAGCTTACAAATATGCGTTCTGCGGGAAATGACGATGCAGTAAAACTTATTCCGCCAAAGACGATGACGCTAGAGCGAGCGATGGAGTGGATTGAGGATGACGAGTTGGTAGAGGTTACGCCTCTAAGCATTCGTGTACGTAAAAAGATCTTAAATCCAAACGAGCGAAAAAGAGCGACAAAGCAGTCTAAAAAGTAAGCGGCTTATGGAATATGAAGATTTGAAGTGGGCTAAAGATACACTTGGCCTGCTTTCAAAAAGTTCGTATGACGATCTTAAAAGAGAGTATAAAACCCTTTCAAAACAGCATCACCCCGATCTAGGCGGTGATAAACAAAAATTTCAAGAGATAAATAGAGCCTATGTTATTATCAAAGAGTATATGGATAGGTTTCGATACGTGATGGATGAAGAAGAGTTTAAAAAGCAGTATCCACAACTGCAAAGCCAGATGTGGATAGCTAAAGAGTAGCTTATTTTTTGATCTCTACGACAATAGCGCCTCGAAAGTCACCTTGTGCAAAGTTTCTTGCTTTGTCATAGGGAAAGTTTTTATCGATTTGACTTAAGATATCTTTATCCATTTTGTTCACGTCTCCGTGGCATTTTGTACAGGATTTACCCACGCCCAAAGCTTTGTAAACATAGGTGGTATCATCACTTTGAACGACTTTTGCCAAATTATCGGCCTTTTTGCCGTTATCCATCGCTTTTTTAAAGTTTCGCATCACTTCGATATCTTGGATTGTCGGTTCGTTGGCATTGTTTCTGTACCGTAGCGCCGTTCTTCGTACCGTTACACCCGTATCTAATTGGCTGTTGATCTTTTTAGTGATCTCTTGGGCTTGATCTGAGCAGTAGTTGATCGCTTTGATACCGCTAGGGTCTTCTTTGAACTTTTGTTTGAGTTCACTTTTTAGCGCGCCGCCTAGTTTTTGCATACTTTCTTTAGCAACCTCCATCGAAGATTGGCCTGCAAAAAGTGTTGCAGCAGCAATTGAGAGGGTAAAGACTATTTTTTTCATATGTTCTCCTTCTGTGATTTTATCTCTTATGATACTAAATTTTTATTGATAAACGGTTAATAGCATTTTTCAAGCTCAAAATTATCTTTACTTTGTATAATATATCAAATGAGTTACAAAGGGTTGTCATGGACGGTAAGGGTCAGCTAAAAGAGTTTTCCTATTTTTTGCGCGTTAGTCGCAATGATATTATAGAAAGTTGGCTAGATAGCGATGAGGTCAAAGAGATATTTTTAAAACATGCGTTAGTTGTAGTGCGTGAGGATAAACCTATTTTTCATGATTTTTTTGATTGTTTTATCAGTGTGATGCAGTGGGATTTGACAATCAGTGAGTGCCCTGCAAAGATGAAGTTTTTAACTCTGCTAAAGCAGCACCATATTACCGTTGCTGAACTGTTTAATCTGATGATAGGACTTAAAACGGTTGTTTTACAAGAGTTGTATGGTAGAGAGCTTTTGTCTTTCAAGCTGATAAAAGATATTGAACGCATTGTTTTAAATATCTCCAATGAATTAGCTATTTCGTATGAACATGTTATTGAGGAAAATGCTAATTTTCAAGATGAAAATGCCAATTTGCTTAATGAGTATAAAAAAGCCGTTGATATAAGCAACATCGTTTCAAAAACCAATACAAAAGGAGTTATTACTTACGTCAATGACAAGTTTTGTGAAATTTCGGGGTACTCAAGGCACGAATTGCTAGGAAAACCGCACAATATCATCCGCCATCCAAGTATGCCAAGCAGCGCGTTTAAAGATCTGTGGGATACGATCAAATCGAAAAGACCGTGGCAGGGGCTTGTGACGAATATGAAAAAAGACGGGCGTAAGTATGTGGTGGATTCTGTGGTCATTCCTATTTTGGATATTGACGGTGATATTGTCGAATATATCGCTATACGCCATGATGTAACGGAGTTTGAAGAGACAAAAGAGCAGCTGCGAACGCTCAATAGTGCGATGAAAAACAAAGTAGATGAGTTGTATAACATGACGGCAACTCTTGAGGAAGAAGCAAGTATTGACGGCTTGACCGGAGCGTTTAATCGTATGAAGTTTGAAAAAACATTCTCTTTTGAAGTGGATAAAGCGATACTGAGTTCAAAAGAGTTGAGTATGATCGTACTTGATATCGATCATTTTAAAACGATAAACGATAAGCATGGGCATAGTGTAGGCGATGATGTGCTTAAAGAGATCGTGGAGTTGCTATCACAAAATATACGTAGCATGGATACGCTTGCAAGATGGGGCGGTGAAGAGTTTGTTATTTTGCTGCCCACTCTTGAAGCAAGCGGAGCGTATGATTTAGCCCAAAGGCTCAAAAAAGCGATAGAAACAACGCAGTTTCACACCGATGAGGTAATAACAAGTAGCTTTGGTGTGGGGAGTTTGCAAAAGGGTGAGAGTAAAACGGAGTTTTTTGAGCGGGTAGATAAAGCGCTTTATCGCGCAAAAGTAGGCGGTAGAAACACCGTTATATTAGCAGATCAAAATGAAGGAGAGAGGGATGGATAGTGTACTTTTGGAGTTTTCAATGTTTCCAACCGATGTGGGAGAGAGTAAAAGCGCGTATGTCAGTAAAGTGATCGATTATATCGATTCTACGGGCTTGCCCTACAAGCTCACCCCGATGTCAACGATAGTAGAGACCGAGTCGATGGAGGATGCACTGTATATCGTGGGGCAGTGTGCGAAGATTTTGGAGCTTGAATCAAGCCGAATCTATTCGTGTATCAAGATCGATTACCGTAAAAACAGTAACAATAGAATGGAAGGTAAAATCAAATCCGTAGAAAAAAGGTTGGGTAAAGAGGTGCAAAAATGATCCTTGATGCAAAAGGTTTGAGTGCAAAAGATCACTATCATATGATGGCAAGCACAGTGATTCCCCGTCCCATTGCGTGGGTCAGTACCAAAGGAGGTGACGGCAGTTGTAACCTTGCCCCCTTTAGCTTTTTTAATGCTGTGACAACCGATCCGCCGCTTTTGAGTATCTGTATCGGCAATAAAGCAAACGGGCAGCCCAAAGATACACTAAAAAATCTTCTTGAAACTCAAGAGTGTATCGTACATATCATCGATGAAGAGTACGCCGATGCGATGACAGGAAGTGCCGAGGCACTGCCTTATGGGGAATGTGAAATTCAAAAGCTAGGTTTGTCCACACAAAAAGCAAAAACGGTCGATATAGATATGATAGAGGGGGCTAAAGTAGCGTATGAGTGCAGACTGTACAAGCATGACACTATCGGCAACAAGCCCATGAATATTGTCTTTGTAGAGATTTTATGCTATCATATTATTGACAAAGCGTACGATAACGGCAGGGTAGATGAGGCCATTATCAAAGCTTTAGGAAGACTTGGCGGTAAAAACTATGTGAAGTTTGCACCGGAAAATATTTTTCAAAAACAGGATAGTAGATGATACCTTTTAGCGATGAAGAGTTAAAAGAACCGGTACAAAAATGTATCGACAAGGTAAGACCCTCTATAGCACTTGACGGGGGAGATATAAAATTAATAGATATTAAAGATGGGAAAGTTTACGTACAGCTTTTGGGCGCGTGTGTCGGTTGTGCTAGTAGCGGAACAACTTTGAAATATGGAGTTGAAAGACAGCTAAGAACCGATATTCATCCCGAACTTGAAGTGGTGAATGTTCCTGTATAAAGGATTGCGTTATGAATATTAAATCATTATTAAACAAAGCAGAGAGTGAATTTTATAATAAAAACTATGATTACGCATTAAAGATTTATGGATTACTGCTCAAAGATCACCCTGAACTCAAAGAGGCAAAAGTGGGTGTTTTTCTCAGCGATATCGGTGCTGAAAATAGTGAAGAAGCACAATCACTGTATGAATACTACCAGATCATTAAAGATAAAGATAAAGATGCCGATAGCGTGATCTTGGACCTTGTAGAATCGATCGAGGGAAACCGTGCGCGAATTCAAGAGTTATTGAGTGAACCGCTTCAAGATCAGATTGAGTATGAACAGGGTATTAAATACAGTGATTTTAAAGCGGTGGTCAAGCAGGTAGGGAGTTTTCAAAAAGCGTTTGAAAATATTATGTTTTCAACCAAAGTGATCATTGCCAGCAAAGAAGAATTTATCGATTTTGTGACCTTGCTTATCGATAACGGCTTTACAAAGATGGCACTGAACTACCTTGACCACGCGCCTAAACCTTTTGAAAAAGATCAGGATCTGCTCAAACTTTATGAAAGAGTAGATATTGATCCTAAAAAGTAGTATAGGCACCTTCACTGATGATACGCACTCCGTAGGTGAAGGGGTGACCTTTGTAAAAACGGCACAAAATATCAAATATTTTGATGGAAAATCTGTCTCTACTACTACAAGAGTACTCATAAAAGAACTTGGCTTAGAGAGGTTGAAAGTTATCGGTATCACCGGAACTAACGGCAAAACCACAACGGCAGCGGGGATATATTCGTGTTTGCTTGATCTGGATAAAAAGGTAGCGATGCAGGGAACGCGTGGCTTTTTTGTTAATGAACAAAGAGTGAGTGAGTATAGCTTAACAACACCGAGTATCTTAGAAACTATAGCGCATATGCTTCAAGCAAAAGAGGCAGGATGTGAATATTTTGTGATGGAGGTGAGTTCACACGCAATAGCGCAAAATAGGATCGAAAACCTCCCTTTTGCCCTTAAAATCCATACCAATGTTACAAGCGATCATTTAGATTACCACGGTTCACTTGCGCAGTATAGAGCAGTGAAACAGAGCTTTTTTAGTGATGCTACGCCAAAGCTTGTGAACAAAGACGAAAATTTTCAAATCAATTTAGCAGGCGCGCAAAGCTATGGGGTTGAAAATGCCGCTACGTTTAAGGTGCGCGCATATAAGCTTAGTGATGGGATTGAAGCGGTATTTACCCATTTTGACAAACCTTTTACCTTTTACTCCCCGCTTCGAGGAAGTTTTAACCTCTATAACCTCATGGCAATCATCGGTGCGGTAAAGATGCTCACGGGTGCTTCGTTAGACAAGATATGCCAAGTGATCGAGTATTTTGGCGGTGTAAGCGGTCGTATGGAGGTAGTAAGTACGCAGCCGCTTGTGATCGTGGATTTTGCGCATACGCATGATGGCATCTCTAAAGTGATAGAAAGCTTTGGCGGACAGGATGTCGTGGTTGTTTTTGGAGCCGGAGGCAACCGTGATAAGAGCAAGCGACCGCTGATGGGCAAAGCTGCAAGCGGTGCCAAAAGAATCTATCTTACAAGTGATAATCCCCGTGATGAAGAGCCTCAAAGTATCATAGATGCAGTGCTAGAGGGTATTGAGAATAAAGACAAAGTATGTGTGGAAGTTGATAGAGCCAAGGCGATAGAGTCGGCATTGAAGCAGTTACAAGGGGGAGAGGTTTTATTGATTTTGGGCAAAGGCGATGAAACCACCCAAGAGATAGCGGGGGTCAAGCATCCCTTTGATGATAGGCAGGTCGT
>JBNJHJ010000119.1:0-5640 GCA_051748365.1 Campylobacterota bacterium | reverse complement strand
TAAGGCAGTGGTACAACGGTTATAAGTGGTTAGGTGAGGGAGTGTATAATCCTTTTGATATCTTGCTTTTTATCGATAATAACTTTGAGTATAAAAACTACTGGTTTACTACCGCTACGCCTACCTTTTTACTCAAGGTGTTAGAACAAAACAATTACTACCTGCCCAACTTTGAAAATATCGTTGCCGATACGATGTTGCTTGATAGTTTTGATGTAGAAGATATCCGCATTGAGACACTGATGTGGCAAACGGGGTATTTGACGATTGATCATACCGAAACGATTTTAGACAATATAGAATATCATTTAAAACTCCCAAATAAAGAGGTTGAGCAGTCTTTGTTAGGTGCCATTGCTACACACATAACAAAAAATCCTCATAAAGTACAGCAATCAAATATGATGCTAAAAGCAATGTTACATGAAAATATGAAAAAGTTTGAAACTTCCCTCAAAGCGTTATTTGCCTCTATCGGTTACAACAACTTTACCAACAGCAGACTTTATAAGTATGAAGGCTACTATGTCAGCGTGTTTTATACCTACCTCAAAGCATTAGGAATCAAACTAACGGCTGAGGATATTACCAACAAAGGTAGAATCGATTTGACTGTAGAGTTGCCCAATGCAATTTTTGTGATAGAGTTTAAAGTTGACGGTGAGGGAGCATTAGAGCAGATTGAGCAGATGGGGTATCATGAAAAATACCTTGATACAGACAAACCTATCTATCTCGTGGGAATAGAGTTTGATTCAAAAGAGCGAAATATCGCCGCTTTGAGATCAAAAAAGATAGTATAGATTTTTGAACTTACACAAAAAACAGTAGTAATACAACCCCGATAATGATTCGATACACCCCAAATGCGACAAAGGTAAATCGTTCTAAAAACGCTACAAAAAGCTTCATCGTCAAATACGCCACGATAAAAGAGGTGACAAATCCTGCGATCAAAACCCACAGATTGCCGCCGCTAAACTCTTCATAATTTGTAACCAGATCATACCCGCTTGTAGCAATCATCACAGGCAACGCAAGCAAAAAGGAAAACTCTGCACTGGCTTTTCTATTGAGCCCCACAAGCATCGCTCCGATGATGGAAGCTCCCGCGCGGCTAGCTCCGGGGATCAAAGCAAGTATTTGCGCCAATCCGATATAGAGCGCTTGTTTGTAGCTAACCTGTTCAACATCGGCAATTTGATGCTCTTTTTCTTTGTAAAACCGCTCCACGATCAAAAAAACAATACCCCCGCCGATAAACGCCCACGCAACAAGGGAGGGGATGAACATCGCTTTGATAAAATCGGCAAAGATAAAGCCGATAATTCCAATTGGCAAAAATGAAAGTGCAACCTTTTGCCAAAGAGCGATCTTTTTAAGACTAAATTTATCTTTGTAGGTAAAAATAACAGCTAAAATCGCCGCTAGTTGGATAATGATCTTAAACGCACTTGTCATATTGTTTTCATCGATCCCCATCAGATCGCTTGCAACGATCAAGTGTCCTGTTGAAGAGATCGGTAAAAACTCCGTAATTCCTTCTATTATTCCCAGTATTATCGCTTCAAAAACTCCCATTACTGCTCGCTCAAGCTCTCTAGGATTTTTGCAACGACCTCTTTGGGCTCTTTGGCTTTGTATATCGGGCGTCCGACGACGATGATATCCACCTCTTGCTCTTTAGCTAAGGCAATATCGGCTACTCTGCTTTGATCACCGCTATCTTCCCCAAAGGGGCGAATTCCGGGAGTGAGGGTAATGAACTTTTCATCGGTTAAATTTTTGATCGCATAGCTTTCATAGGCACTACAAACAACGCCGTCAAGTCCGCACTCATGTGCATCTTTTGCAAAGCGGTTGGCTTTTTGTTCGATATTTTCATTATACACATAACCAAAAGATTCATTATCAAATGAAGTCAGCACCGTCACAGCTAGCACAAGCGGGCGCTTTTGTAGATAGGAGAGTCTATCCATCACGGTTTGCATCGCATCTAAGCCGCTGCTAGCGTGGATATTAAACATATCTACACCCATATCCGCTATCTCTTGGGCAGCATCTGCCATCGTGTTTGGAATGTCGTACAGTTTTAAGTCTAAAAATATTTTAAACTTTGGATTGATCGCTTGTAACTCTTTGACAAATTCACGTCCATCGCGAATAAAGGTACGAAATCCGACCTTCATCCAGATATCATATTCTTTTAATTGTGCGGCAAGTTGCAAATTCTGCTCTTTTGTCGGCAGATCAAGTGCTACGCATAGTTGCATGGTTTATCCTTTAGTAGTGCCCTAATATTAATGTGATATAATAACAAATTCATTATAAAAAAGAAGGAATGTAACAGATGTTTGGAAAGAAACTAAAAGAATTTGATCTTAGCGCAGTGGAAAAAGACCAATATGCAAAGATTACGACTAATAAGGGTGTGATGTGGATAAAACTCTATCCCCAGGAAGTTCCCAACACCGTAGCAAATTTTGCCCATTTAGCCAAAGAGGGGTTTTATGACGGGCTTGGTTTTCACCGAGTGATTGCAGGATTTATGGCACAAGGCGGATGTCCTGACGGTACGGGAGCGGGAGGTCCTGATTGGGCGATAAAGTGTGAAACGGATAAAAACACGCACAAACACCAAAAAGGAACGCTTTCTATGGCACACGCAGGACGTGATACGGGCGGAAGCCAGTTTTTTATCTGCTTTGTCCCGTGTCCTCATCTTGATGGCGGGCATACGGTTTTTGGCGATATAGATGACGGCGATAGCATGATGGTACTTGATAGCATCGAACAAAACGATGTGATGGAAAAGATAGAGATATTTGAAAGTAGAGACTAGGTTGTAATGTACGGGTTTTATAAAGTCGGGGTCGCTTCACTGCAAACGCAGGTTGCCAACCCCCAATATAATACTGCGCAGATACTTACAACATTGCAGCAAGCCCACGCTCAAGAGCTTGGCTTGCTCGTATTTCCCGAGTTATGCATTACTGCGTATAGTTGTGGTGACCTTTTTTTGCAGCAAACATTGCTAGAAAATGCAAAAATCTCTCTAGAATCGCTGCTTGAGGTAACAAGCACTATCGATACGATCTTTATCGTAGGATTGCCGTTACTACATCAAAACAGACTCTACAACTGTGCTGTAGTTTGTCAAAAAGGCACTGTCCTTGGAGTTGTTCCAAAAACCTATATTCCCAACCACAAAGAGTTTTATGAAAAAAGATGGTTCAGCAGCGGCAAACATATCAGATCACAAACGCTGACACTCGATGCTCAAGAGGTGCCTTTTGGCAGTGATCTGTTGTTTAAAGTCGATGAAAACTGTATCTTTGGGGTAGAGCTTTGCGAAGATCTTTGGGCTATGGAACCGCCGAGTTCAAAGATGTGCGCAAGCGGGGCGACAATGATAGCAAATCTTAGCAGTTCCAATGAAGTGGTATCTAAAGCTAGCTATAGAAGATCGCTAGTTTCTAGCCAAAGTGCGCGAACGATGGGGGCGTATCTTTATGCTAGCAGCGGGGTAGGGGAATCAACAACCGATCTGGTTTTTAGCGGTGATTGTATGATTGCCGAAAACGGTGCTATTTTGGAGCAAAATGAGCGCTTTTCTAGGCAAAATACCCTAGCAACGGCATTTGTCGATCTTTCTAAATTAAAAAATATGAGATTACATGAAAGCAGTTATAGTGACTTTGATATTTATGAATATCAAACTATTGCAACCTTTGATATTCCTATGATTTCACACTTTGGTCGCACTATCGATGCGCACCCTTTTGTCCCACACAAAGGGCATGATAGAGATGAGCGCGTGAGTGAAATAATCAGTATTCAAAAAGCAGCGTTAGCAAAAAGATTGCAAACAATCGGATGCAAAAAGGTTGTACTTGGAATCTCAGGCGGACTTGACTCCACCTTAGCGCTTTTGGTGGTGCATGAGTGTTTTAAGGATTTGGGGTATGATGTTTCAGAAATTGAGTGTATCACGATGCCGGGATTTGGCACGACAAGCACTACAAAGACCAATGCACACCGTTTGTGTCAAAATCTAGGTATTAAACTCAAGCAGATCGATATCACCGCTATTGCAAAAGCACATTTTGAAGCGATCGAGCATGATGCAAGCGATCACAGCGTCGTGTATGAAAACGTGCAGGCAAGATTAAGAACACAACTGTTGATGGATCGCGCCAACAAAATCGGAGGTATCGTGATTGGTACGGGAGATCTCAGTGAGATTGCTCTGGGGTGGAGTACTTATAACGGCGATCATATGTCGATGTATGCGATTAATTGCTCCATCCCCAAAACACTCATCCGCTACATCATTGAACACTTTGCACAAGACGGTTTGGAAGAGGTACTGCATGCTATACTGCACACCCCCGTATCACCGGAGCTACTGCCCCATGATAGTGACAAGATCAGCCAAGAAACCGAAAAGATCATCGGGCCTTATGAGTTGCATGATTTTTTCCTCTATCATTTTATGAAATACGGCGCAAGCCCGCAAAAGATACTTTTTTTAGCCACGCAAGCGTTCAAAGAGTATGAGACAGCGGAGATTAAAAAGTGGTTGCAACTGTTTATTAAGCGATTTTTTACACAGCAGTTTAAAAGAAGCGCAATGCCTGACGGTCCTAAGGTAGGAACGATAAGCCTCAGTCCGCGCGGTGATTGGAAGATGCCTAGTGATGGGGATATGAAGAGTTGGTATGAAGATATTAGTTAGTGCTCTTGAGCACTCGGCAAATACACATCTTCAAAAGATCATACAAAAACGTCACGATTTAGAACTTGTAGGCATCTTTGATAAACGTTTGGGTGATCCGCTTTATGATAATAGCGACACTGCGATTATGGGGATAGTAGATGCGCTGAAAAAGTTGCGTTTTTTTCTAAAGCTGCGAGATGAGATGGTAGAGGCGGCAAAAGATGTAGAAAAAGTACTGCTTATTGACGGCAGTGGTTTTAACCTGCCGCTTGCTAAGAAGCTTAAACAGACCTATCCAAGCTTAGAAATTACCTATTATATCCTGCCACAAGCATGGGCATGGCGTAAATACCGCATCAAAAAAATCCAAAAATATTGCGATAGGCTCTTTTCGATCTTGCCTTTTGAGTGTGGGTATTACACACAAAAGTGCCGCTATGTCGGGCATCCTGTTCTTGATAGTATGGATGAGTTTAAAACTGATTACAAGAGCAAAACGATCGTATTCATGCCCGGAAGTAGAAAAAAAGAGATCGAGCGATTGATGCCGGTATTTAGAGAACTGAGAGAAAAGTTCAGTGACTGTAAAACACTACTTGTGGTGCCGAAGTTTTTAAAAGATAGCCCCTATTACGGCGATACGAGCGGTTTTATCCTTACTCATGATACCAAAGCGGCACTTTTAGAAGCAAAGCACGCTTTTATCTGTAGCGGCACGGCAACCTTTGAAGCTTGTGTTATCGGTACACCGCTAACGCTTTGTTATATTGCTAATACGATCGATTATGCAATTGTCAAAGCAGTTACCGATCTTGAATATAGTGGGCTTGCAAATATCATCATGACAAAAAGCGGCTATCAACCCATCCATAATGAATTTTTTCAAAACGATGTCACTGCACAAAATCTTTATAATGATT
>JBNJHJ010000118.1:0-5667 GCA_051748365.1 Campylobacterota bacterium | reverse complement strand
AAGATGCAAAACAGCAGATAAAACATATGCAAAGCTCTATTGAACTCCTCAATAAAGAGATAGCGATGCTACAACCTCTTGTGCAGGGGGGAATAAAATCACAGATTGACCTGTATAAACTGCAACGAGAGCTTTCACAAAAAAAGCAGCAGTTACAAACCACTATCATCTCCATTGATATTATCGATGCGCAGATGCAAGAGATACAAGATACGATCGCTCAAACAAAGCAAGAGTTTGCAGCCGATGCTTTGCAAGAGTTAAATGAAGTCAATGCAAAGATCCAACAGTTACAATCGGTTCAAAAAGCACAAAAAGATAGAGTAAGCCGTACGCTTGTGCGAGCACCCGAAGATGGAATCGTTCAGTCTCTTTTTGTCAATACTATAGGTGGCGCAGTAAAACCTGCTCAGGATTTAGTCGAAATCGTTCCTGTTGATGAAAACCTCATAGTCGAGGTCAAGGTAAAGCCTGCCGATATCGGTTTTATTCACCACAATCAAAAAGCGCTTGTGCGATTTAGTGCCTACGATTTTGCAATCTACGGCGGCGTAGAGGCAAAAGTAGTCTCAATCAGTCCCGATACGATCAAACAAGATAGTGAAACCTACTATCTCTTGCGGGTACAAACCGACACTGAAAAGATACATAAAGGGGGTAAGGATCTGCGGATCATTCCGGGAATGGTGAGTGATGTTGATATCATCGTCGGAGAAAAAACCGTTTTAGCATATCTGATGCATCCGATTCTACGCACACTTCGCTATTCATTTTCAGAACACTAATACTTGTTTTTTTATTAATTTTGTTATATAATAAAAAAAGATAAGCAAAGGAGCATCGCATGAAACCCCAAATAGCAGAAGTCACAAGCACGACAGGGATATTTTATATGGACAACGGAACTAAAGAGGGGGCTACGGTTTTACAAAACGGTGATAAAATCTTTTTAGATGCAACCGTTTTTGCAGATGTCACAGACCCCGATAACAGTCTTACTCTTTTACTTGAAAATGGAAAAACAGTTACACTACAAGCAACACAAGAGTATCGATTTGATGCTGCTTCGCTTGCTGATCTTGAAAAAGGAAGTACAGCTACGCAAGAGGAGGATACACTCAACGAAACTCCCGTTGCATTGGATTTTTTATCCAATGATATCGCTTTTAAACAGATCAACGCTCCCATAGAAAACAATAACTTTGATACGCGAGTAGGCGGTGAACTCCCGCAAACCGATCATCCCTTTGCGCTCCAAGCTAAAGCTTCACAAGTAGAAAGTCCACCATCTCATTCACCTGCGCAAACTCCGCCGCCACCAAGTGATGATGATGCAACTCATTCCACCGGAGATGACACCACCGGTTCAGGCACTCCGCCACCGCCGCCACCAGGCGGTGAGGATTCAGGCGGTTCGATTACGGATGATCAGATTGGCGGCGGTACTGAACCTCCACCACCGCCGCCTCCACCGATGGGAATGAGTAGTTTTTCTATGCCCACCGGCGCCCAAACAGCAGATCCCTATGAGGGGACACAAACCACTACCATTGACAGCAGCACTTCAGAAGAGATTTTTGCACTTGATGCGGGGGGAAATATTAATTTTGATACCCTAGATATCACCGCTGATAGAATTATTCTCGCTACCGATGATAAAAGCGGCATTGAAGATTTAAGCGCGCAGCAAGTCAGCAGCATCACTGAATCATCTCAAGATGGGGTGTTACATATCGATGGGGATAGTGATGATTATGTGATCTTGCAAGAGGGAGATTGGCAGCTTAGCGATCCTGAAGGAGGCTACATCAGTGCAACCGACAATACCACGGGCCATGAAGTTTTAATAGATGAGAGCGTATCTATCATCTAGCCTACTCAACCCACGTATCCCCTAGCGAAATATCGCCGTTTTGCATCATTTGGTATGCAGTATCGGCGATGCGACGTTTTGCTTCTTGTGCATCACTTCGCTTTATCTTTCCTAGCTCCTTCATCTGCTGCAGTACGACCTTTTTTCGTCTATTGCTTATTGCCGATAAGATATAAGCCCCAAGAGCAGCTCCCGTACCTTTGAGCGCAAGCACAAGATCATCTTGATCTATCCTTTGATGCAAACGTTCAAGATCGCTTTTGCCAAGATCAAAAAGATCTTCATATACAAACAACTGCTTTTGAATGTTCTGTGCTAACTGTGGATCTTTTTTTGCAATATCGTCTAAAATATCTGCAGCTTCTTTATTGCCTAAGCGGCTTAAAATTTTTGCGACTTTTCTTGTATCGGAAGCCATCGCTATGACAGATCTCCTCGCATCTTAAGATAGATATGAATAATCTCTAGTGCCGCAGGCGTTACGCCGCTTATTTGACTTGCAGCTTGAAGTGTGGGCGGATTAAACTTTTCTAACTTTTCTATTATCTCGCTAGAAAGTCCCGATACGGTTTTAAACTCAAAATCATCGGGTATTTTTATATTTAACATCGATTTGAGCCTGTCAACTTGCTGCTTTTGCTTTTGGATATAGCGAAAATACTTTGCCTCTACCAAAATCTGTTCAATCACAAAATCCTCATATTGTGCATATTGTGGCAGCAGCTTTAGCAGCTTTTGTTTATCGTAATTGCCTCGTCCGATCACATCGATAGTGAAGGTTTTATCCGTGATTTTATCCTCGCCGATACTTTGCAACAGTGCCAAAGTCTCTTTATTGGGCGTTTGGTACGTAGTTTTAAGACGCTGCACACCCTCATCGATTTTTTCTTTCAAATCATGAATGTATCTCATCTGCGCCTCATCGATCAACCCAAAACTATACCCATAGTCTCCTAATCGAAAGATTGCGTTATCTTCTCGCAGTAGTAATCGAAACTCCGCACGACTTGTAAACATACGGTAAGGTTCATTGGTGCCTTTTGTGACTAAATCATCGATAAGCACTCCGATATATGCTTCATCGCGCCGCAGCACAAAGGGCTCCTTTGCATCGATCGCAAGTACAGCATTGATCCCTGCCATAAGTCCCTGAGCAGCAGCTTCTTCATATCCTGTTGTGCCGTTTATCTGCCCTGCTAAATAGAGGTTAGCAATTTTTTTAGTTTCTAATGTGTGTTTTAGCTCTGTAGGCTGCACGAAGTCATACTCTATTGCATACCCGTAGCGTACGATCTTTGCGTTTTCTAAACCTTTGATAGAAGCGATCATTTCGCGCTGTACTTGCGGCGGCAGTGAAGTAGAAAGTCCGTTGATATAGTACTCGTTTGCTTCAAGCGTTTGGGGTTCTACAAAAAGCTGATGGCGATGACGCTCTTTAAATCTATTGACCTTGTCTTCAATACTAGGACAGTAGCGCGGTCCCATCCCATCTATCTGTCCCGTAAAAAGCGGGGCTTGATGGAAATTACTTTCGATAAGTCGATGCGTTTTTTCGTTAGTATATGTGATATGGCAGGGGATATTTGGCGGATTAAACTCACGACTTTTAAAGCTAAACCCTACCGGATTTTCATCGCCGTAATGTTTTTCCATAACCGAAAAATCTATCGTATCACCATCTAATCTTGCGCAAGTTCCCGTTTTAAGACGCCCTACCTCAAATCCTATCTCTTTTAAATCTCTGCTAAGATCAATGCTTGCAAACTCTCCTGCTCGCCCCGCACTTTGTTGGTGGCTTCCGATATGGATCTTTCCATCAAGAAAGGTTCCTGTGGTGATAATAACTTTTTTTGCGTAGTAGCTATTGCCCATCTGCGTTTGCACTCCCGTAACCGCACTATCATCTACAAGTAGCTTTGCAACCATCTCTTGTACAAGTTCTAAGTTTGACTGCTTTAAGATAATATCGCGCATCATAATGCGGTAACGATCCATATCAATCTGTGCGCGACTGCCGCGAACTGCGGGACCTTTTGATGCGTTTAATAACCGAAACTGCAAGCCTGTCTTATCCGTCACAACCCCCATCATACCGCCAAGTGCGTCAAGTTCTTTTACAAGGTGTCCTTTAGCCAATCCGCCGATTGCGGGATTACAGCTTGATGCGGCGACCTGCTCTGCCAAAATAGTCAAAAGTAGCGTCTTTTTTCCCATCTTTGCACTTGCAAGTGCTGCTTCGCTTCCTGCATGTCCACCGCCTATTACAATTACATCATATTCCAATTTCACACTCACTTTTTAACTGCAATTATACCACCTTTATGCTTTTTTAAGAGAAGATTATGTATTATAAGGGGGTCTAAGAAAAACAAAATTTGAAAAAAGGAAACTTTTGAGTAAACAGATAGTTTGTAAATTTGGAGGAAGTTCGGTAGAAAATGCACAGCAAATTAGAAAAGTTGCCAACATAATAAAAGATAATAAAAATAGAAAATATGTCGTTGTCTCTGCACCCGGTAGAGACGAAAAGCACAATGTAAAAATAACAGACCATCTGTTAAACATCTCTAATGAACAGCATCTAGGCGATGCAAAGATAAGCGCTGCTGAGAGTAAAACAGCAGTGATTGATAAGTTCAAATCACTTCTTAAAGACCTCAATGTAGAAGATAAAACGTTGTTAAGCGATCTGCAAAAAGATCTTGATACAACGCTTACGGGAGAAAAAAGAGAAGCATTTTTAGCTAGTCGCGGCGAAAAGTACAATGCACGTGTGATAGCGGATTATTTTAACAAAAAGGGGTTAAAAACAAACCTCAAGCTTCCTGAAGAGATCGGCTTTTTAGTCAGCGATGAATTTCTAAGCGCTAAAGTTTTGCCCCAAACATATAAAAATTTAGAAAAACTCAAAGATGAAGTAGATATCTGCTTAGTTCCGGGGTTTTACGGAATAACCGAAGGTGGAGAGATAGCAGTGCTAAGCCGTGGCGGCTCAGACCTCACAGGCGGGGAGATCGCATACTCGATCAATGCATCACTCTATGAAAACTGGAGCGATATCGACGGTGTGTATGAAGCTGACCCTAGAGTGGTAGAAAATGCCGATGTCGTTCCAAGACTTACATTTAAAGAGATTAGACTGCTTTCGTCAAAAGGGTTTAACGTCTTTCATTTTGATGCAATGATCAATTGCAAAAAACGCAACATTCCCATCAATATAAGAAACACGAACAAACCCTCTGCAAGCGGTACGATGATCTTAACCGATAGAGTGCCGATGGAAAATATCGTAGGAATTGCGCAGCTCAATGATATGGCATACGTCTATGTCGAAAAAGACGGTATCAGCGATGAAACAGGCTTTACAGAAAAGCTACTTAATATCTTTAACCGCTACAAAATTATCACTCACTACTATCCCACCGACAAAGATGATATCGCAGTATTGATCTCTCAAGACGACCTTGAGGGCAACATCAACAGTTTAAAACAAGATATCGAAAATGAACTCAAACCCGATGTCATCGATGTGGTGTACAACCTTTCTATCTTAAGTGCTGTAGGTATTGGCATCAAAGACGACACCACCGTGATTGCAGATGCAATTATGGCACTAAAAGAAAACAATATAGAGATTGAAATGATGGATCAAAGTCCTGCAAAGATTTCGTTTCAAATAGCAGTAAATTCACAACACGCCGATACGGCACTTCAAGTGATGCATGAAAGGCTCATATAAGTGTTTACGGGGCTTGTTCGAGAGATTGCTCTTGTGGTGTCGTATACAAACAATA